>JAIRUC010000105.1 GCA_031254615.1 Treponema sp.
GACGGCCGCGTCTTGGCTTTTTGGTGGGAGCGGGCAACATGGATTCCATGGTTGCGCATTACACCGCCGCAAAGCGCAAGCGCTCCGATGACGCATATTCGCCGGGCGGAAAAAGCGGACTGCGCCCCGACCGCGCCACGCTGGTTTATGTCGAGGGGATCCGTCGCGCGTACAAAGACGTGCCGGTAATCATCGGCGGAATTGAGGCAAGTCTGCGCCGTTTCGCCCACTACGATTATTGGTCTGACATTGTGCGCCGCTCGATCCTGCTTGATTCAAAAGCGGACATCCTTGTCTACGGAATGGGCGAAAAACCTCTGCTGCAAACAGCGCGCCGGCTCGCGTTAGGTGAAAACATCGGCAGTATCCGTGATGAGAGGGGAACCTGCGTCCGTGTTCACGGCAAAGACGCCGTCAATCAATGGAAGGACGCGGTTTTTCTGCCGGAGTACGGCGCGGTAAAAGAAAAAGACGAAGCCTCGTTACGCGCATACGCCGAACATTTTATGCTGCAAAAACAAAACGCCGATCCGCAGAGCGCAAAACCGCTGGCGGAGAAAAATGACGGGGAGCGCTGGGTTATTCAAAATCCCCCTGCCCTGCCCCTTTCTACACCAGAGATGGATAATCTGTACGAACTTCCCTTTACGCGCAAAGCCCATCCAATGTACGACAAAGCGGGCGGCATAGACGCGCTCAAAGAAGTTTCTTTTTCGTTGATTTCAAGCCGCGGCTGTTTTGGCGGCTGTTCATTTTGCGCGATTACCAGTCATCAGGGAAAAGCTGTTGTCGGCCGCAGCAAAGAAAGTCTGCTCCGTGAAGCGCGCTCTCTTGCCGCGCATCCAGCTTTTAAGGGATACATACACGATGTCGGCGGCCCTACCGCCAACTTTTTCCGCCCTGTCTGCGAAAAACAGGGATGCGGCGGTTTTTGCACAAACAGGGAATGTCTGTATCCTCAGCCCTGCCCCAAATTAAAAGCGGATCATAGTCAGTATATAAAAACATTAAAGGCGTTACGCGAAATTCAATGTATAAAAAAAGTTTTTATCCGTTCGGGCATCCGCTTCGATTTTATTCAGCATGATAAAAAACACGGAAAAGAGTTTTTGGAAACACTGTGCCAATTCCATGTCAGCGGTCAGTTAAAAGTCGCCCCGGAACATATTTGCGAAAATGTGCTTGATGCGATGGGCAAAAGCCCCCACTCAAGTTATGAGCAGTTCAGAAAAGATTTTACGGATGTAAACAAACGCCTTGGGCTGAAACAGTACCTTCTGCCGTATTTTATAAATTCCCACCCGGGCGCCGGTGTTAAAGAAGCGGAAGAACTTGCGCGATACTTGAAAAAAACCCGCTTTGTGCCCGAACAAACACAGGATTTTTATCCCACTCCGGGAACTATGTCTACCGTTATGTACCATACCGGCCTTGATCCCCGAACCATGAAGCCAATATACGCCGCCAAAGGAGACAAAGAACGGCGCAGACAGAAGGATTTATTGCGAATTAAGGGATAACGCTGTACGGTGTAATTTGCGCGTAATATGTTAAGCAAAATATATTGACATAAAGCATAGAAAACTATAAAGTTTAGTAACTGGAGTATATATTATGGCGAATATTGTCTTTTATTTTTCAGGAACCGGCAATTGTTTAAAAGCCGCGAAAACCATTGCGAATGAATTAGAAAATACGGAAATTGTCTGTATGGCAAAATCGGGAAGTTACTCATTAACAAAAGAATATGATACTATCGGCTTTGTTTGCCCGACTTATTTTTGGGGTTTGCCAAAGAAGGTTATAGAATTTATCGGAAATTTAAATTTTGGAAATAACAATGGCGCATATTATTATGCTGTTATAACTTACGGGGGCAGCGCCGGAAATGCAATGAATCAAATATATGATTTAATATTAGACAAACATAATGTAAAAATAAATTTCACCAAAAAATTGAAGATGTTTTCAAACTATGTTCTTATGTATGACATGAGTAAAAAAATAGAAAAAATTACAAATAAATCCAACAAAAAACTTGTTCCAATAATAAATTCAATAAAAAACAGAACGAAAAATAAAGCAAACAGATTAATGAAAGTATTTAGCTTTATCAATAAAGACTTCATTAAGAAAGTATCAGACATGGATAAAGATTATACGGTTAATAATAATTGTAACGGCTGCGGTATATGCAAGGAACTATGCCCGGTAAAAAATATTGAAATGACAAATAGGCCGCAATTCAATCACAACTGCGAAAATTGTATTGCCTGCCTCCAGTTTTGTCCCCAAAGGGCAATTAACTACAAAAACGCGACTCAAAACAGGGGAAGATATACACACCCGGAAATAAGCTGGAAAGAATTATCAGAAAGAAATAAAATATAAAAAACTGCCGTATTTCGCATAACAAGATTGTTAATGTACGCTGCCAGTAAAAGACTAACAGCGTAACATCACACAACCGGAACAGATTTACTTAATCCTGTCCCTGTTTTTCTCCCTTAATATTCAGACTTGACCAGTCCAGTTTACGGGTCAGGAACATCACCACGCCGGTAATCACAAAGGCCACGATAGAGCCGATAAGCAGCGCCCAGTCTTCGGCGTTAAGCGTAAGATACAGAATTAGGTACAACAGCGCCATAACAAGCCCCATATACGCGCTGCGCGCCCATGTTTCGAGTAACGAACG
>JAIRUC010000119.1 GCA_031254615.1 Treponema sp.
AAGGGGGGTCAGGAGCGTATCAGGAGCGTATCAGGAGATACTCAGGAGTTACCCATTAGTCAATTACGAATTATGAATTACGAATTACGAACAAAAAAATGCCACGAATACACGAATAAAAAAACAATTTTGAATTTTGAATTTTGAATTGAAAAAACATTAATCACTAATTTTGAAAATTGAAAATTGAAAATTGAAAATTAATGTTAAACCCTTCTTTGTCTTTACTGACAAATACAATAAAATTGCCCTTCAACCCATCCCAACACTCATCTTCTTTAATTTTATCATATTTGATATTGACTTATACTACCGGATTTGTTATTTTTTTTGCGTACAAACATGCGCAAAGGTACTATTTCTATTTTGATTTTTTTTGAAAGAATTTCGCGCCACCCATTTTTGCAAAATCATGACAAATATATTATTGATATACTATCATATAACACTTTTTAACATTTATTAAGCCGAAGTCAGGACAAATGAAAAAAGAGGCAAACAAATAATGCTCGCCCAAATGATTTTTACCACTAAGTTCACAAAGGGTTTTCACAAAGGTACACAAAGAAAAAAGAGGCAAACACTCCTGCCTGTCCTTTTTTTAATTAATCATTAATCATTAACCATTAATTCTTTACTTTCACCGCTCTTTTTCCTTGTTTTACAATATAAATTCCTTTGCTTGGCAGTTTAATGCCTTTGGCTTGTGTGCCTTCTGCAATTAGCGACCCTGCAAGCGTATAAACACTCACTTTCTCACCTGCTGCCAGCCCGCTGACATACAACATGCCATCTTGCGTCCATGCTGTTAATGTTTGCGGTTGCCTGATTGTTTCAATGCTTACAACAGTCCATTGAGCCGTTAACGTTATGTTTTCTGTTACGGGAGTATTGAAATCCCATAACTCGCCATCATTATACCAACCTGTAAGAGTATAGCCGGGGTTAATGGCTTCCGGCGGAGTGGTTAATGTATTATACACAACGGAACCGTTTATAACATCCTCTCCGTTATTCGGATCAAAAGTAACCGTACAATATGTTACAGCCAAAATCTGTTTAAAACTCTTCCAGGTATTTGCGCCCTGATAAGCCGCAATGGATGCCTCCGGAACATATAAATCAATGTTACCTGTTGGAGTGTTGTAAAAAGGACCTGAACCTGTTAAAGTTTGAGGCGTTTCTCTTAAATTGTAAACGGATACAAGCCCTGTACAATACTCGAATGCATAAGAGGCAAGAGTCTCAACCGAACTTCCAATGATAAGATATGTTAAATCGAAACAGCGGTAAAAAGCAGTCTGTCCAATACTTGTTACCGAATTTCCAATCGTGGCAGAGGTTAAATGTTGGCACTCATAAAAAGCTTCCGCTCCTATAATCTTTACAGAATTGGGAATTATTAATGCCCCCGTTAAATTTGTACATTGATAAAAAGCGCAAGCGCCAATAGTTTCTACCAAATTTCCTATTGTAACAGACGTTAAACCTCTACAAAAATAAAAAGCATGATATCCGATTTCAGTCGTCGCAGCAGGAACGGTATAATGACCTGTCCTGCCTGCGGGACATTGTATCAGTAAATCTTTTTCCTTGTTAAACAGTACGCCGTCTATGGAACTGTAAACAGTATTGCTTTCTTCCACGTTAATGGAGGTTAATAAGCAACCGGCAAGAGCCAAAGTTTTAATTTCCGTTACCAAGCCTGAAACAGTATAATCGCCTGTCTTACCCGTCGCACATTGTATGAGTATGGTTTTTTCCTTGTTAAACAGTATGTCGCTTTCAGAACAGTATGCAGTATTGTTTTCATCTACATCAATAAATGCTAAAGCACTGCATCCTGTAAAGGCGGCATCTCCAATAGACGTTACAGAATTTGGAATTGTTAATCCCGTGAAACTGTAACATTCAAGAAAAGCTCTTTCTCCGATAGTTTCAACCGAACTTCCTATGTTTAATACGCCTATTATTTTATAAGAATAGGCAAAAGCATAATCTCCGATAGATGTTACCGAACTTCCAATAGTCAATGTCCCATCTAAACGGGTGAGATTGTAAAAAGCTCTATCGCCGATAGTCGTTACCGAATTTGGTATAACTATTGATCCTAATGTATAATAACATGCGTAAAAGGCGTAATTTCCAATACTTGTAACACCCTCCTCCAATACTATTGTTTCCATACTGGTTCTATAACTATACCATGGCGGTCGTAATGATGACGTATAATTATTCATATCTCCCGTCCCGCTAATAGTAAACGTTTTGGTATCCGGGTCCAAGTTCCAAAATAGGCTTTCCCCGCATTGTCCGCTTTGCGCCAGCATCGCCACCGGCGCCATAAATAATGCGCAAATTAAAGCGCTTGTTCTAAAAAATAAACTTAAATTCTTCATCTTTTTAAATATATTAAAATTAAACAAAACTTTAGCCCTGCTATGGTTGGCGGCGGCTTCTGATACATTAAAAACAATTTTTTTCATTTTCTTAAATATTAAATTACACTATTAATTCTATGCAATACTTCGTCCATTTTTTATTATTTTAATGGTTAGTAATATGATAAACTTTATATATAAAAATATCATAAATATTTTCCGAAACAGGTGTGATGTGGCAATGTGTGTTAAAGTGT
>JAIRUC010000163.1 GCA_031254615.1 Treponema sp.
GAATTAGGCGAAACCGAAAACAGAAGCGCGCGTTTTGTATGCGCTATGGCTCTTATGCGGGAAGAAAACCTTTTTTTCATCGTGCAGGAAACGCTTGAAGGGGAAATTGTAAAAAAGAGCGGAATGAAGGGAGACGGCGGCTTCGGTTACGATCCTGTTTTTTGGATACCCTCTCTGCGCCGCACTCTTGCCGAACTTTCGGCGGAAGAAAAAAACAGCATGAGCCACCGAGGAAAAGCCGGAAAACATATTGCAGAGCTTTTGAAAAATCTTATATCATAGCAAAAGTATTTGGGAGAAAGTTTGTCAAAAATCAACATTGAAACTCAGCTTAATGAACCGCAGATGCAGGCAGTGCGCACTGTTGAAGGGCCGGTATTGATCATCGCGGGAGCGGGATCGGGGAAAACAAGAGTTATCACCTACCGTATTGCGTATATGCTTGAAAAGGGAATCCCGCAATCGGCAATACTTGCACTCACCTTTACAAATAAAGCCGCGCGTGAAATGGAAGTCAGGGTAAAACAACTAACGGGGAAAAAACTGCAAAGCCTGAGTATCAGCACGTTTCATTCATTTGGGCTTAAAGTTATCAGGGACGAAGCGGAATTTCTTGGGTACAGAAAAAATTTTTCCGTTTACGATGAAACCGACAAGATATCGCTGATTAAGGAATCTTTGAGGGAGTGCCGGTTAAATTCCGCCAAGGTAGACCTTTATGCGCTTAGCCAGTTTTTTTCAAGGATTAAAACAGGGCTTACCCAATGGACGGAAAACGCCGATATGAAGCCTGTTTACGAAGAATACCAGCAGGCGCTAAAAATTTACAACGCTGTCGATTTTGACGATCTTTTAACTATTCCGCTGGAATTATTTGAAAAGAACGCAGATATTCTTCAAAAATACCGCAAAAAATACCATTATATTCTGGTTGACGAGTTTCAGGATACAAGCGTTATCCAGTACAAACTGATGAGGCTTCTTGCGTCGGACAAAAACGCGAATATCTGCGTAGTCGGCGACGACGATCAGTCAATTTATTCATGGCGTGGAGCGAATTACGAAAATATTTTGTTATTCGAAAATGATTTTCCCCACAGGGCGGAAATTAAACTTGAACAGAATTACCGCTCTACTTCGACAATTCTGGACGCAGCAAACGGCGTAATTTCGCATAACACCGGCAGAAAAGGAAAGAATCTGTGGTCGCAGGACAAGTCGGGAAAACCAATAGAACTTTTTTACCCCGAAAACGAAACTGCCGAAGCGGATTTTATCGCGGATCAGATCAGGCATTTAACAATAACGGAAGATTACAAATATCACGATTTTGGAGTGCTTACAAGGACGAACTCCCTTGCGCGCAATATTGAAGAGGCGTTTTTAGCGGGTAACATCCCCTATCGTGTTTCCGGCGGGACAAGTTTTTTTCAGCGCAAGGAAATTAAGGACATAATATCTTATTTGCGCGTAATTTCCAACACCAACGACGATGTAAGCCTGTTACGGATTATCAACACGCCGCGAAGGGGCATTGGCAAAACCACTATCGCGTCGTTAAACGAACATGCAAGGAAGAACCATACAAACATCTGGGACGCCCTTGCGCGGCGGAATTACGCCCGTAATTACGCACATTCTCACGGACAGCAGGGCCTTTTTGAAGACCAAAGGTCAGACCACAAAGCCATGACGGAACTGGAAGAATTTTCCGTAATGATAGAAAATTTCCGGACGCTCATGCTGGAACGCCAGCCAAAAGACGGAAAGCCATGGAAACTTTCCCAATGCGTGCGCGCGTTAGTTGATAATATCGACTACTGGAGTTATCTTGTCCTTGAACACGGCAAGGATGAAAAAAAAGCCAGATGGAAATACACCAACATCGAATATTTTATCAGGATGATTGTAAACTGGGAAAACGATCCCGACAATCTGGATGCAGGCCTTTATCCGTGGCTGAACCGGATCAGCCTTATCACGCGGGACGACGGAGAGGATGATAACGAGGGCAAGGTAAATCTTTCTACAATTCACGCCGCCAAGGGGCTTGAGTTTCCGGTTGTGTTTATCGCCGGCGCGGAAAAGGGATTGATTCCGCATGAAAAAAGCATTGTCGAAGACGACGATGATGCCGGCAGTATCGAAGAAGAGCGGCGTCTTTTTTATGTGGCGATTACAAGGGCGCGCGAAAAGTTGTACATAACAAGCTGCCGCCAGCGCCGCCGTCTGCAAACCGCAAGCGAGTGCTCCCCTTCCCCCTTCCTTGAAGAAATTCCGCAGGCGCTGATTAAATACCACGAGAAGGAACCGGACACGGTTGATGATGCGCAGGCGGATAAATTTATGGCGCAGATGAAGGCGGTGTTTGGATAGCAGTTAACAGTTAATAGTGAACAGTTAGCAGAGAGCGCGTCAGGTTAAGGTTTTCTTTTACATAATCGTCTATTTATCCCGGTTTTATTAGAGCCTGATAAATCATCTTAATTTAATGGCGGCGTAAATTTAGCCAGCAAAACAAGACCGCTGTTATTTGCCTTTACGCTATGGGGAACGTCAGCCGGTATCAAGGAGACAATCCCCGGCTTGTAAACAATACTTTTATCATTTACCAACGCACAGCCTTCCCCGTAAATAACTTCGTGCAATTCCGCCTTCCCCTCATGAATATGATTTCCAATTTCGCAATTTGGTTCGATTCTTACCAGCATCGCGCTTAAATTGTTACTGCTATCTTTACCGGAAAACAAGCCCTTTGTAAAGACGCCGTTGAATTTTGCGTGTTTTTGCCATTCGATGTTATCCGTATTGTTGAGTTCAACTCCATTTATATAAATGGCTCCTGATTCAAATACCGTTTTTTCCATAGAATACTCCTTATGTTATTATTATACCTTATTGTTTTATGTTTTTATTGTACAAAGTTGCGGTTTTTTTACATAAATTTCATGGCGGTATCTTGCATGATGTTCTTATAGTTTTGTGGTGAAAGCCATTACCGATGAGATTGCGCTTTTGTCGCAGTGAATGTGATGTGTTCAAGCTGGTGATTTATTTTCAATGTGGCATAATCCTCTTTACAGCACAAAAACCTTTATTACACCTCGACACCAGAGGCATAAAGTGCTATATTAAAAATGGAGGCCAGATATGCCACTTGAACATTTTAATCGTATAACCCAAGACCCCGGCACAATGGGGGGTAAACCCTGTATTCGGGGTATGCGCCTGACTGTGGGTAGAATACTCTCCCAGATTGGCACAGGTGAAACGATTGAAGAACTGCTGGTTGATTATCCCTATCTTGAGCGGGAAGATATTTTGCAATCTCTGCAATACGCCGCGTGGCTTGCTCAAGGCCGTGAAGTTGCGCTTACCTGATATCAATATTTAATCATGAAAATTATTGTTGATGTGAATCTTGCTTTTCGCTGGGCTAATTTGCTTTCAAGCCGAGGGATTGAAACTATTCATTGGACTGCAATCGGCGCGGCAAATGCGCAAGACATCGAAATAATGTCCTATGCCCGGCAAAACGGTTATTCCGTCTTTACTAACGATCTTGACTTTAGCGCTATTTTGGTTTCCACCCGCGCATCTGGTCCCAGTGTTATCCAAATTCGCGCTGAGGATACTCGACCCGAAGCTCATCTTGATCGGGTAGCCGATGCCCTTATCAAATATTCTACTGCTATTGAACAAGGTACAATAATTACGATTGATCCTCATAAAACCCGCATACATATTCTCCCTTTTGTGCCTGCTGAAGAATAAACTCTTTTGTAAATTTGTGTCGTGATGTAGAAAAATGTATGCCAGAAGATTGGTTCCATGCAGACAGGCAAGCATTTGTTGGGCATACATTTCTAGCGGCACACAGTGAATAGTGAATGAGGTGAATGTATTTCACCTAACGGTATTACGGAAAAGTGATAACTGCCGCTCTCCTAAAATTCTATAAATTCCACTTTCCCTGTTCTATTATTATATTCCTTGCGAAATTCTGGTGTTGTAACTTCAAAATCATTGGGATAATCCTTTATTCTATCCAACTGATTTAGTAATGTACTGCCGGCTAGAATATTAAATACAACTTTTAGATCATATGTTTTTAAATTTTCCATAATTTGTTCATAAGTTATTTTTTTTCTTCTGTCATTATACAAGTTGTGTATTTCTTTTCCATTCAGAGTATTAATTGAATTTACCTCGGCTTTTAATATAAAGGTATGAATTAAAAGATAGATATTATCAACCAACTTTTCTACGGCAGGTTTAATTCTGATTATTTCCTTACTATTGTCAAATTTATAAAGTGAAAGGCTGGGATGATCACCTTCATATAGCGCTATATAGTGAGTCGGAATGATACCGCTGTGATTTTGGTCTGCTGTACCAATTAAAATAAAAGCTGTTATTGTTGCCATAATGTACTCCTATTAATATATATTATATACATACTTCTACGCTAGATGTAGCGTAAGCATGTAACCTAACGACACTATGAAAAAGTTGTGCCTGTCACCATATGTGTATACCATAATTAAGTAAAAACCTACTCTCTGATAACAAGACCCTGCTTTATGGCATTTAATCGCTGGCTCAGATTCCTTTCGTTCAGGGGATTTTCCATGGAAAGGTATAGCGAAAAAACGATATCCGAATGGGGCTTTTGAGCTTTGACAATAGCGCCCACTGAACCGGTATTGTCATTGACAGAAATTACCGGCGTACCGTTATAGGGAAATTTTTCCATTGCCCGGTCATTCCAGTTTTCCCTTGTGTTTGCACTAAGCCGGGAATCCGGTTTTACATTTCGGGATAATCTAAAAGATTCTTTACCCCGTACATCCCTCCAAAGAACAATTTTTTGTATGCCGAATACCGGCTTGTCATCCAACATAAACCATGCAGGCGACAGAAACAATTCAGAATCATCGTCCCAGTCAAAAACCTGTTTATCAATATTAAGAGAATAGGGATCGCAATCAAGAATGAAACGCTGTTTTTTACCATCCCATTCAAAGCGCAGGTCTTTGAAAAAATCGGGAATATATTCTTTAAGATTCATAAAATCTGTCCATTCTGTAAAAGTTGCGTCATAAGCCGTGAAAATATGTTCACATAATTTTTGTAAATCCCATTCATATTCATGTAACAAGCCGCTGTCCTGCATGGTTGTAATCAAAGCAGGTCCGTTGGGGAGGGGGAGAATATACATGATCAGTACTTGGTCGTTGTAGCCAATGAACCAATGGGCTGTTATCCATGTTCTGCCAAGAGTATCCCGAAACTGTCCGGCGGATGAAGGCGGCCCATAGGATAATATCCGGTATTTGTCATTGTCCCAGAGATACCTCTCAGCTCTGATATTTTGAAGCAACAGATCCATGATATACTCAGGGTCAGTGCAAATTTTTTCCAGGGGAACAGATAACGGCCTCTCAATTTTATAAAAATTAATCCTTGACGCATAATCATGCTCATAATAATAATCATGCATTATCAGTCCATCGTCATCCAGATAATAGTCGCTGCTATCCATGTCCGAAAGATTCCAGTTGCCGTCATCGGAATCAACATAACTGTATTGCGGAAAGGATGATGAAAGAGAACTGTTAAAAAGGCGGGCGTTCTTTGGACCGGTAAGGTATTCGGGGGCTTCTTCAAAAAGCTCAGTCATGGAAGCAGTGTAATGTTGCCGATACGCTTCACTGATACTACTTATTGCTTCTGTGTAAGTTCTTGGTAAAGGCACCTGAGTTTCAAAAGTCTTTCTTATTGTTTCTTCCGGCAATATGAGATGGCTGTAATTTGCTTTTACCCTGTAAGTAAGAAATGAACGGTCGTAATTGAGTATGACATCGGCGGGAACCGAGTACATTATATTACCTCTGTGAGAGTGTATCAATGACACTACTTTGCCGCTCGGTGTAACCAGAGGGCCCCCGGAATTTCCGGGATTGATGTCTGCGGAGCTTTTCAAAATCTCCCACCGCCCTGAATCATCTTCGGGAACTGTACCCAAAATAAAACCGTTTCGTATAACAATACCTTCACCCAGAGCATTTCCTATACTAAAAACAAGATCGCCCATTTTAGTGTTTTTTTCAATTTTAAAAAACTTATTAAATGTCTTTTCCTTAACCGTAAAAATTATGAAGTCCCTTTCGTTGCAGCCGCCCGTAATCTGATCTATCTCATAGACATTCCCTTTCATATCCCGAACAAAGTATTTTTTGGGCGACATATCTTCAAGAACATGAAAGGCGGTAATGAGTTCAGTTTTGGAAATAGCGAACGCGGTTCCTATGGGATCATATTTATCGCTTCTGATTGCATACGGAACACTTTCCCAGTCCAGTTCCCTGTCATAGACTATTTTGCCTTCTGCCGGCTTTTCCAGAACCACCTCAAAAACAGCGTTCTGTACCAGTTTCATGGTTTTGGCGGAAAGAAACCCCGGATTGTAATTCGATGGAGTGGAAAAACAGGAGAATAATACCGCCGCCAGTATAAAAACAGAAACCAGTAAAAATCTATTTTTCATTGATTGTATTCCTTTTATTAAGATATGAGATTCCGCGATAGAAATACGCAAGGCAAACATTGGCGTTATGTTCCTTCATTTTTTCCTTCACAATGGGC
>JAIRUC010000165.1 GCA_031254615.1 Treponema sp.
CCAAAAGGACGGAAATGTTACAAGGGCGCTGACGCCCCACACGCCCGTAACGCTTGCGATCTGAATTAACGGAATTACGCGCCATTGCGAGTAACCGGTTATTCCAAAAGTGTACCCGACAAATCCCTTTGTGCGCAGATATTCGTATGCAAGCCAGATAACCCATTGAACAAGGTATCCTTTTTTGGGAAAGAAAATTATTGCCAGTTTTAACAGAGTAAAAACAACAGCCATGTAAATAAGGTAGATACCATAAACAATTGTTCCCGCCAGCGGGTGAAAAGCGCCAAGCCAATAATTAAAAAGACTATAAGCCAAAACCCCGTAAACAGCGCCCCATCCCGCGCATGATAAAAGCGAGTTTTTTCGTATTAATACAAGAATTGGAATGTAGGCAAACCATGCAAGAAAGGAAAGACCGTTTTTAAAAAGAAGGTTGGGAAAAGAAAGTGCAAAAAGAATTGCCGCCGCCAGTACAAGAAGGAGTTGGATTAAGATCGATTTAATCCAGTTTTTTTTGCTATTATTTTTTTGCGGGTTTTTCGTCATTAGTTATGTTCCATACAGCCTGTTTCAGCTCACGGCCGGAACGGAATGTTACCGCGCCGTGGGAACGGATAGTAATCGTTTCACCTGTTCTGGGGTTTCGCGCCCGCGGACGGGCCTTGCGTATTTTAACTTCAAATGTCCCCAAGCCTCTTAATTCAATTACCTGGCGGCGCATAAGGGCTTCTCTCATTTCATCAATTAAAAGATCAATCGCGCCGCGAATTTCTGTCCGGCTCATGCCGGTTTTTTCATAAAGAGCGTCAATAATATCTGCTTTTGTAAACTTTTTACCCGGCATATATTTCTCTCTTTAATTATTTATATCGTAGAAATTACTGCGCCGCTTTCATTGAATTGTAAAACCGCTGCATTCTTGATTTTTTGCGTGCAGCCGCGTTTTTTTTGATAATGCCCTTTCCGGCGGCAGTATCAATTTTTTTTACCATATCTTTTAATGCTGCTTCTGCCTGCGGGTCTTTTTTCTGCGCAAGAACAACAAATTTCTTTACGCTTGTCCTGACTGCGCTTTTTACCGATTTATTGTGCAGGCGGCGTTCTTCACTTTTTCGGTGCCGCTTTTCTGCTGAACTGCTCTTCTTTGCCAAAGGAAACCTCCAAGTTAATAGAGTTGTTTAAAAACTTCAGTTTTTAAACAACTTCCTTATAATAACGCAATTTTAAGACCGTAGGTCGACATACCGAAGGTATGCAAATTGCAAAACTTGTTCAATAACCAACCGGGTTATTGAACAAGTTAATTAACGAAAATCCGACGGACGGCGTTCAGTCCGTTTGCATTTTTCACATTCTGCGACATTTTTTACCTTGCCGCTTTCAAAAAGCGTCTTCATTTTTATTTCACCGCCGCAGGCACACATAAATCTTTGTGTCGAGCTTGCGGTACGGCTATTTTTACTTGCCTGACCCATAATAATCTCTCCTTACTTCAATATGAAAATAGAGTACAAAATTATAAAAGGAGTGTCAATACTATTTTAGCCTACCCGTTTTGTTCGGCTTCTCCCGGCGGGAAAAGGTATAAATCCGGCAGTTTGTAGGAGCGGTTCAAAGTCTGCGAATTAGTGCCCAAAAACCTGCTGATCGAAGTGATAGTGAAAAAATGGTTCAATACTTCATAATCAGGGGAATTTATCCTTATTGAATAGTTAAAATCCCTCCGGATATCGCTTTCTGCTGTAATTACGGGCGCAGGCCAGAAACTGAAAATACCGGGAGTTATTGGAATAATTGTATAGGGATTTTGCCAGTTGCTGTTTCTGGCGGGAACAAGCTCGCCCTGGCTGAGTAATGCTACTTCGATATTCACGATAGGTTCAAAACTTATGCCGTCAAAAATGCGTCCGGAGATAGTGGGAATATCAAATACAGGGGAGTTGATTTTTGGCTTTTCGGTATGGCTGCCGTCATGAGGCGCGGTAGGGCGCAGGTTGTGGTTTACCAGCCGGATGCCCTTGTAAAGCAGAGTCGCGACATCGGCTCCGATTTGCTGATGTTTTACGCCTGTCTGTTCCATTCTGGTAAGTCCCCGGTTTGACACTATATAATTAGGTTCTATACGGTTAAGCGCATAACATATTATGTCAACACGGCATTGCTCACACATACAAAACCCATCCGGATTCCCGCTTCTTTGTATTTCATCAAAAATAGCCTGCAATTTGCTGAAAACAATATCTTCGGTTGTATTGTGAATATCCAGTTCATTATTCATCATATGCCCCCCAGTTGGTTACCTTGTTAAGTAAAGTTATTTAGAAACTTCAGTTTCTAAATAACTTCCTTAAAAAACGCAGTTTTGAAGTCGTAGGCTGAAAAACTGCAAGACTTGTTCAACAACCGACCGGGTTGTTGAACAAGTCTAGTATACTATGTAAATCCGGAAATGTCTTTAGTTTTTGTTTATATTTTTGATCGATAAAAATTCTTATGGTGTACAGGGTTTTTATGAAAGAATCAACTGTTTCTGTTTTAAAAGCGCTGGAACTGTCGCTGAAACTGCGTTTCTCATCAAGTACAAAAAGACCTGTTTCAAAAGAAACAGGTTCGGGAATGTCGATTATCAAATCCTCCTCATTTATTTGAATCCCGGCTTTGCAAAGTTCTGCGGCAATCTGTTCTTCCAGCCGCGAACGGGCGCGGATTTCCCTTATTCCCGTAATGTCTGCCTTTATAGGAATCTCGGCGGCTGTGGCAAAAATCCTGCCATTCCTTACCGATTCAACAAGGGGGTTGCCCGTTTTTTCACCAAGAAGGGTGAAAAGGCCGGTATCATCCAAATCGTACAAATCCGCGCCTGTTATCTGTTCGGATTCAAGCCCCTTAATAAGGGCTTTTTTCACCATTGCTGTAGCGGCGCGTACCTGATGATGCCAATAAACAGTCCGGTACATAAGATATTTTGAAAAAAGAATGGCCTCAACATTGGGAATTAATCGGGAATCAATATCCGTTCCCCTTTCCTTGTCGGGGTAAAGTCTTGAAAGTATAAAGTCAACGTCCTGAGAGCCGTAAGGTACTCCGCAGTACCTTGCGTCCCGGTTCAGATAATCCAATTTGTCAGGATCGAGAGCGCCGGAAAGAAGCTTGCGGTAAAAAAGCAGTTCTGTCCCGGAACCGGGCATTTCCTTATCAATAATCGCGGCGGTAAGCTGAGGATCGGCGCCGGTGTTTCCCACAAGGCTTTTTACCGGGTCTTTCAGGATTATTTCGCCTGTAAGCGCTTCATGGGAGGCAAGCGCCAACTCTTTAAGCGAGTGAGTATAGGGAAAATGCCCAAGATCGTGCAAAAGGCAGGCAGCGAGAAACGATTTTATCCCTTGCGGCGTAAGCCATTCCGAAGCCCCGCGTTCAACCAAATTTTGCAGCAAACGCCTGCCCATGTGATAGACGCCGATAGAGTGGCTTGCCCTTGTATGGGTTGCGCCCGGGTATGTAAGATATACAGGGCCAAGTTGAAAGATACGGCATAGCCGGATAAACGGAGCGCAAACAGTCAGCGCCGCCTGTTCCTCGGTCATATAAATATGTCCCCAAAGTACGTCTCTTACGGGGTGGGTGTAATCTTCGGATAGGGAGGCCTCTATTGTTTTCTTCATTGAAGATTTATTATAGAATTAATTTAACTTTTTTGCTAGAATATAGGTATATGCGTATTTTTGGTTTTGTATCCCTTTTTCTCTGTCTCGCTGTTTTTTCTCCGGCGCAGGAACTGTACAGGGGGTCAATTCCCGAAGAACTGCTGCGGCCGCGGCGTGGGGAGGTTCCGCGTTTTCCGGTAGATATGGTAATTGGCGAACTGGGGCAGGGCAAGGCGTCCGATACAGCATATTCGTTTGCCAAGTCGATAGCTGCCGGCCTTATTTCCTCAAATACGGAACATCCGGGGTTAGCCACTATTAACGCTGATCTGCGGGAGGACTATTTAACTGTATTGGATGAAGTCGGTCCCAAAAGTTACAGGCTCGGCGGCGGAAGAGAAGAGGCGGACGGGGCAGTTTCTTTTATGATTCGTTTGATTGGAAGAGAGAATGGAATAACAGGCGAGCTGTTTATCAGGTATGTAACAAGACAGATACAACAGGATAATGAAGAAGAAGGGGAAACTAAAACAGAGGGAAGCTGGAGATTTGACGATTTGATTCTTGAAGAGGCAAGAGGCCTTGAAGAAGAGCAGCGTGAATCTTTGCAGCGTTTTGATTTTTCACCCTATGAGAGGTTTTTTTAAAAAGGAAGATTATGGCAGTTCCCGCAGGACGAATAGAGTCAGAATTTTATTTTAAAGTGTTATACGACGAAAAGCTGCCCTTAAAGTACATAAAGGACAGGGTAGAGTATCACCTGACTCTTGATCAGCCGGTTCTTGAAGAGATGATACTTCGTCCCGACCGGCCAATCGACAATCTAAAACCGCGTTCAAAAATTGCCCTGCTGTTTACTTACCGCGGGCAGTCGATAGATTTTACAACCGAAATAATTAAAGTAAGTGACGAATTAATTATCTGCAGAACGCCCGAAAAAATCCATAAAAATCTTGATCGTAATTATTTACGGATTGATACGCCGTCGGATATTAAAGTCCTGTTTACTTTCCGCGGGGAGCGTTACAATCTTTCTCTTCCCAAAATTACGGAATATGAAAATGTAGAGGCAAACGATTTGTTCGGTAACGATGATTCCCGTAACCTTTCGGAGTTAATTGGCCAACTGACAGGTATGGTAAAAAATCATGCGGACGGATATAAGATTGTAAACTTCAAAGACAAAAAGCCTGAAACTTTGGAAGAGAGAATTGTATCGGAAACCGGCAAAGCGCTTTTTCTGTCTGTTACAAAAGGACGCCTTCCTGCAACCGATCCTTACCCGAAAAAACGTATCATTACCGAAGAAATATTCAAGCGTTATCTGGAAAGTACCGGAGTGGGAATTGCGTATCTTGGCGAAACCTGTACGCGCTTTATGAATAATAAATACAACGACGGTATTTATTCCGACGCGTGGGTTCCCATTTTGTTTCATGAATATGTCGTTGGCTACATTCACATCTGGATCAACAAAGAAGGGCGGCCTCCTTTTGATTATACTATGCTTGATAATTTGTTTCAGTTTTCAAAAGTGCTTGCCTTTTCACTAAAAGAAAACGGCTACTTTGACACAGGAAAAATACATAATGAGCCTTTTGAATGCAGTGTTTTGGATATCAGCGCGTCAGGTCTGCTTTTTGCCTGTCCTCATAATTTAAGCATTGCATCCTTGCTTTTGGTAGATTCTGATTTAACTGTAACCATTGCAGCGCCGAACCGTACAGTTAACGTTGTCGCAAGAATTGTACGCCGTATCAAAGACAAGTCGGCTGTATACTTTGGCTGCCGCTTTACAGGTATAGCTCCCGAAGATACGCGCTTCCTTTTTGAGTACCTTTACGGCAGACAAATCGACGACACCGACAGCGCTTTTTTAACCGGACAAGTTTAAGTCAGTGAACAGTTAATAGTGAACAGTTAACAGTGAATAGTTGTTCGTAATCTAAGCGTGTTGACAATATGTCGTTTACGAACAACGACACTGTTCACTGTTAACTGTTCACTGCTTACTACCTTTCCAGTTTACGGTACACATAGCGGTGCGGGCTGTCTGCGGCGGAGCCGAGTTTTTCTTTTCGCCATTCCGCGTATTCTGACCAGTTGCCGTCGTACCAGATGACTTCTCCGTCTTCAAAGGCGAGAATGTGCGTAACGATGCGGTCCAGAAACCAGCGGTCGTGGCTGATTACAAGGCTGACTCCGGCGAAAGTGTCAAGCGCTTCTTCAAGAGCGCGTAATGTGTTTACGTCGAGATCGTTTGTCGGCTCATCCAGCAGAAGAACATTTGCCCCTTCTTTGAGCATCAGCGCAAGATTTAAGCGGTTGCGCTCTCCGCCGGAAAGGACGCCGACTTTTTTTGACTGATCCGCCCCGGAAAAATTGTACCAGGCGCAATAGGCGCGGGAGTTGACTTCACGCGCGCCCTGCCCCGAACCAAGCTTGATAAGGTCAAGCCCGTCGGAAAGCTGTTCCCACACGGTTTTTTCGCTGTCAAGAGTTGCGCGCATTTGATCGGCGTATCCCAGTTTGACGCTGTCTCCCAGCCGCAGTTCTCCCGCGTCTGGTTTTTCGCCGCCAGTTATCAGTTTAAAGAGGGTAGTCTTTCCCGCGCCGTTCGGCCCGATAATGCCGACACACGCTCCCGGCGGCAC
>JAIRUC010000263.1 GCA_031254615.1 Treponema sp.
CCGACGGTGAGGTTCATTAGGATTGTTCACAGGATATATAAAGGCAATTTTAGAAGGAAACCTTTCTGCCTGCAAAGAAGCGGACTCTTTTTTGCAATCCGCGATGTGGGGAGAATTTAAATCCCGCTTTGGCTGGACAAGCAAGGCGTTTTTAATTGAATGGGCAGATTACGCGGCTTGTCCTCTCTTGTTGCTTTCCCGCCGTCTTGCCTCATGTCTTTCATTCGCGTATGTCCCGTGGGGGCCTGCGCTTCCTGATAATTTTCCCGCCGCGGACAGAGCGGCGGCGCTTGCGGAACTTGCAAAAAAA
This sequence comes from Treponema sp., assembly GCA_031254615.1. Lineage (GTDB taxonomy): Bacteria > Spirochaetota > Spirochaetia > Treponematales > Breznakiellaceae > WQXQ01. The sequence goes on from JAIRUC010000263.1 coordinate 311, forward strand.
CTAAAACCATTTCTTGCGCGTAACACTGCGTTTATCCGTTTTGATCCGCCCTGGGGAAGCGCAGAAGGCGAAGGCGCCTCTCTGTCTTCAATTGGTTTTAAACATGCCTCCGCGGATATCCAGCCGCCGGATACCGTCATTGTCAACCTGACCGCCTCCTGCGAAGAAATACTTGCAGCGATGAAACCAAAATGGCGCTATAATATTTCCCTTGCTGGAAAGAAGGGCGTACAGGTAAACTGCGGCGGCGCGCAACAGACAGAAAAATTTTACAATCTTTTAAAAGAAACGGCTCTTAGGGACGGCATAGCAATTCACAGCATTGACTACTATAAAACTCTTTTCGATATTTGCGGCGATTCTTCTTTGCGTTTGTACACCGCCGGTCACGAAGGCGACACCCTAGCGGCAACGATGGTTTTGTTTTGGGGAAAGACCGCCACCTATCTTTACGGAGCGTCTTCCAACATAAAGCGCAATCTGATGGCGCCCTACGCTCTTCAATGGAAGGCCATGCAGGACGCTAAAGACGCGGGCTGCACTCAGTACGATTTTTTCGGCATACCGCCTGACGATAACCCCAGCCATCCAATGGCCGGCCTCTATCGTTTTAAAACCGGATTTGGCGGACAGATAATCCACCGCCTTGGAAGCTGGGATTATCCGTACAAACCATTTGTATACAATCTTTTCAATCTTGCAGAAGCCCTTCGAAAGAAAATCCGCGACCGCAGAAAACGTATTGCAACACACGCCGATAAAAAGGTATAGTTAATTAAGGAGTTATTATGGGCTTTAGTTTAAATACTTATCCGATTACCTATCGGGCAAATTTTTCAGACGGGAAGTGGAGCAGCGAATATCTTGAAAAACCGCACAAAACCCCCGAAGAAGAAGCCGCCATGAGCGACAGTGATCTTGCCAAGTTACAGGATTCCCGGAATTGCTATGATGATATGCCGCTTGTAAGCTACAGCAGCCAGTACGGTCTTTCCTGTTTTGAAGGACTCAAAGCATTGCCGCAAAAAGACGGAGGGCTTGCTATTTTCAGGCCCGATAAAAACGCATCCCGTTTTTACCGCTCAATGGAAGGGCTGTGTATGCCGCCTTTCCCGGAACAATATTTTCTTGAAGCGTGTATCGAGACTGTTAAACGAAACGCGAGACTTGGTTTTTACCCTCACTACAACAGCGATTGGAAAAAAGATTCCTTTATGACAGCCGACTCTGTTTATATAAGGCCGTTCACAATGTCCGAAGGCGGCGTTGGGGTAAATCTGTCCAGTAAACCGTGGGTGTATGTGATCAATACTCCGGTAAGCTCGTATTTTTCGTCAGACAATTCCGACGCGCTTGTTTCCGACAGAGTCCGCGCAACGCCGAACGGAACTGGCTGGATAAAAGCCGCCTCAAATTATGTAATATCGGCCCTCGCAAAATCCGAAGCCCTTAATGCCGGCTATATGGAATGTGTGTTCCTTGACGCCGTTCACCACAAATATATAGAAGAAGGCTCGTCCTGTAACATCTTTTTTTACTTGAAATCCGGCGAACTTGTAACTCCCGAACTCGGCGACACAATACTGCCCGGCATCACCCGTGCAAGTATTATTGAGCTTGCCCACGACAAAGACATAAAAACGTCCGAAAGGCAAATCTCAATTGACGAGGTTATGGAAGAGGCAAAGGAATGTTTTGTCAGCGGAACCGCGGCAGGAGCTACGCCCATAACTTCCCTTACATACCATGGGAAAAAAGCGGTCTTTAACAACGGAGACGTAGGCGAGTTTTCCGCGGACATCCGCGACACGATTAAAGGCATTCAATACGGAACTTTGCCCGACACCAAGGGGTGGATGACGAAGGTCATTTGAGAAGAAAGTTTGACCACCGAGTTGACTGCCCTCCAGTCAGTTTGGAGTTCTACAGCAAATAAACCTATATGCCAGTTTCTGTGCCAGAGGTTTAAGGTAATTCATTATGATCGCCTATTTTGGGGAAATTCGCAGCTAATTCCTTATTACACAAGGAATTAGCTGCACTGTAAGTGTTGCCACCTCGGAGAATTGAACTCCAGACACGCAGATTTTCAGTCTGCTGCTCTACCAACTGAGCTAAGGTGGCTAATCTTTACCTCAATATGCCAAAAATTGACAAAAAAGTCAAGCACATTGATGGAGATATGGGGATTCGAACCCCAGGCCTATTGATTGCGAACCAATCGCTCTACCAACTGAGCTATATCCCCTAAAAACCCAGCATTATCAATAATACATTAATGATAATCTTGATTTATGTATAAAAGATTAACAAAAAAGTGTCAATAGGGGTTAAAAACGATTTTTTGATAAGTCAAGAAAGCCGCTAAAAATACGTTTTTTGAAAAATATCACCAAAAGCAGACAATCCTATTCCTTTAGAATACATTCCGGCACGATTTTCCCATTTTTCTCTCGACATTATTCACCCAAAAAATGTAGCTGACTCTACATATTTCCATTGAATAATGTCGTTATTTTGGATAAAATAGACTTATGAAACGCACTATTTACCGTGATTTATTGGCATGGAAAAATTCGCCAGACCGTAAGCCTCTATTGTTACAGGGTGCCAGGCAGGTCGGAAAAACCTGGCTTATGGAGGAATTTGGAAAAAACGAATATAAACAAACCATAGTCCTAAATTTTGAGAAAAACCCCGGACTGTCTGCCTTTTTTAATGATGACATTAGTCCTAAAAATATAATCAGGAGCCTGGAACTGCATTACAATACCGTTGTTAATCCGGCGGACACGCTCCTTATATTTGACGAAGTACAGGAATCCGCGCGGGCGCTGAATTCTCTTAAATACTTT
>JAIRUC010000305.1 GCA_031254615.1 Treponema sp.
CGCAGGAAACCCCCTCGTCATCTAACAGATTTTGTGAACAATGCGGAGCCAAAATAAATGACGGTATAAGCTTTTGCGAAAATTGCGGCGCAAAAGTCGCAAGCACAGCGGTTAGTTCATCTTCGTACACCCCCCTGTCATCAAAAGATTTGCCTTCTTTTACAGAGGAAAATTTTCCGAACGATTTCACGGGAAAAGCAAGAAAAACATTCGCGGGCGGCAATGTATACGAAGGCGATTTTGTTGATGGAAAAATACATGGCAAAGGTAAAAATACATACCCAAACGGCAATGTATACGAGGGCGATTTTGTTTATAACAAAGAAACAAACAACAGCCTTCTCCACGGCAAAGGAAAAATGCGATATACAGACGGCACAATTGATGAAGGCAACTGGGAAAACGGCCAATTTGCCGGGGCAAGCAAAACCCCGCCGGCGCCGCAACCTCAACGGCAATCTTCCTCATCATCAACAAACAATGGTTCCGCCAAAAAGGGAAGCCCCGTTGGGTCTGTTCTCATTGGCCTTATCGCCGGAGCCGTTTCTTTTATTATCGCGCTCATTCTTATCGGCGCTATTTTTGGCACAATCACGTCGGCGATTGTGTTGCTCGGCTTGCTGGCGTTCGGCGTTTGTGTCGGCATTAAAGCAGGCAAGGTATGGCATAACAGGTGAGGAAACAAGGAAAAAAAATGAAAATGTTAAACCGCAAACTTCCATTGTTAGTTGTTACCTGTTCATTGTTATTTGCCTGTGCAACAGTTGCAAAGGGCCCCGACGATCTCGACATAGCAATCCGCGACACATCGGACTACCTCAACGACAATCTTCCCAAAGGAAGCAAAATCGTAATCCTGAACATCCAGTCCGATCATGCCGCCCTTTCCGATTACATCATTGATGAGCTGATCGCCAACGCCGTCAACGACAAAATATTTTCGGTAGTGGACAGGGCGCAGTTGGAACAAATCCGCATGGAACTCAACTTTCAAATGTCAGGCGAAGTGGACGACAATTCCGCCCTTGAAATTGGTAAATTCCTTGGAGCGCAGACTATTGTATCAGGCGCAATCAGCGAACTCGCCGACCGCCACCGCATGAGAATTAGGGCGCTTAACGTCCAAACCGCCGAAGTGCAGGGACAGTACAACCGCAACATAAGCGCAAGCAAATTGATAACCGCGTTGATGAAAGGCGGCAAATCGCAATCCACATCTTACGGCACAGCAAGAGTGGGCGGCGGTACATCGTCCGCCGGAAAACAAGCGGCGCAGGCGAAAACGCCCGCAAAACCAAAGGACGGAACATATACTTTTTTCCCCAGAATACGCGCGACAAACGCCGGACTTCCCATAAATTGCTATTTACACAAAATTGAAGTGAAGGGTAAATACCTTATTGTATATCAAAGCGGCGATGCCAGAATCGCGTCAGGCAGAGGCGCGCCCGGATATTGGTATATTACATATAACGTAATCTTAACCGATTTAGACAACCCAACCAAAACATGGCAGCCGACATCACATCAAGACAACGTAGGCGGAACAGGCTACGAAGCGCTGTCTTTTGAAAACGTAACCGCCGCCCGTTTCAGCCTGGAATGTTCATGGTACGGGCAGAATATCTATGAGGAGATAATCCTTGGCGAACCGGACGAGTAAAAGAGTTACGCAAAATACCTGACACCGGGTAGACGCTTTGGTAGCAGCGCCGTTTTTTCATAGTGTCGTTAGGTGACATATATACGCTAGATGCAGCGAATATATGTCTTTGCATCCTGACTGCAAAAAAAATTGAAAACCAATGACAAGACTGGAAATTATTAGTCATAAATGACCAAACCAACCGTCATTTTTTTATCGGGGGAACGCTCCTAAAGCACAGCGGCGGCAGCCGTATAGATAAATAATGCGGTACAGTGTAATATATAAGCAATGCGGGATACCTTGCGAATGACGGTGACGCTTCTTCTGTTTTTCATTCTGGTTAACGGAGTATTGGGTCTTTTTATCCGCTCACTGCCGCCTGCGGTGTTCAACGAAACCTTTTCCATCTATCAAATGAGGTTGTGGGAAAAGCGGCTGTATCGGCGGCTGGGGTTACACAAATGGAAAAACCGCCTGCCCCAAGCTGGTTGGATGACGGGCTTTTCACGCAAGCGGCTGCCAAATGCAGTAGACACCGCCTATGCCGAACGGTTTATTTGGGAGACCTGCTGCGCCATGCTGGGGCATTTCGTCATGGCTTTCGCCGGATTGCTTTTCCCGTTGGCGGCATTACTTCCATGGGCGCATAACAAAGACGCTTGGTTTGCTGGCCTTTGGTTCCTTGCCGTACTCCATTTCCTCATTCAAATATTGTATGTGATGATCCAGCGGTACAACCTGCCGCGTTTTGTGCAGCTTAGGGAGCGCCTGCGGCAACAGAAGTTTAAAAGGAGATTATTTTGAAGGTGTTTTTAAAACCAAAAAAAATTATTTTTATTACAATTATTGCCGGTTTATTTTTTTCAACCTGTGCATCAAAATCATCGCCGCAAGAAACGGAAGAAAGCGGAGAGGCAAATGCGGTTATAACCGTAGATGTCAATACAAAGTATCAATATGTACGCGGTTTCGGCGGAATGGATGTCGGCTGGGGGACCTTTCCGCGGACCGGCGCACGCGATACCGAATTGTTGTTTAATCCCGATACCGGCATTGGGTTAAATATACTGCGAATAATGATAATGCCGTCGAATATTGATATTCGCGTAACGATGAATAATCTTGTTAACGGCGACAGGCCGGATTACTACGAAAATGTAAAAATCGCAAACAAATACGGCGGTTATGTTTTGGCAAGCCCGTGGAGCCCGCCAAAAGAATGGAAGAGTAATAATTCTTTGCTCGGTGCAGGCAGACTAAAGCCGATATATTATCAGGATTATGCCGATTATCTGAAATCATTTGCCTTAAACATGTATGAAAACGGCGCGCCGATTTACGCGGTTTCCATACAAAACGAACCTAATTTTGAAACTACTTATGACGGCTGTTTGTGGTCTGCCTCTGACATGAAAAATTTTTTTTCACAGGTAGGACATTTTACGGACGGCGTAAAAGGTTACGGCGGCGGCAGGGAGATACCATCCGTCCGCACCATGAACGGCGAATCCGCAAATAATCCAAACATAAATGACGCCGCGCTGAATGATCCCGAATCAAGGGCAGTAATTGATATTATCGGCCGTCATACTTACGGCGACAGACTGCACCGTTACGCGAAAGCAATCGATCATCCAACCGATCCAAAAGAAGTTTGGATGACAGAGCATCTTGTAAACAGCGGGAATGCTTCAGGATATCCAAGTGATTCAAAATGGGGTTATATATGGAAATTACTGAACGACGTTGATCTTAGCATTAGGATTAATGACGAAAGCGCGTTTATTTGGTGGGCCGCCAAACGTTTTTACGGTCTTATTGGCGACGGCCAGTACAATACAACGGAAGGAGAGATTCTTCCCCGCGGTTATGCGATGTCGCATTATGCGAAATTTGCAAAAGAAACCTTCCGTGCCGGCATAACTGCAAGCGGAAAAACCGGCAGCGGCTCAAATATAACTTCTGTCAATTTTAACAGCCGCCAAGACAGCATTGACGGCACTACGGCAAGGGCAACAGCCTTTGTATCACCGGACGGCAATACAATCAGTCTTGTAATGTTTACCCCGACTTATACCAATGGAACAGGCGGCGTAGATATGGGGAAAGTAAAGATTCAACTCCCCGGGGATTTTTTAATAGGCGAGGCCGCAGCCATGAGAACAAGCGAGAATAACTATGCAAAATGGGAAGAAGTTGAAATATGCGAAGATAAAACTTCCGCTGTCGTCAACCTGCCTCGTGGCCATATCCTTTCTGTAAAGTTTACAAGATAGAAAGGTATTCCCTCACTCTCTATTTTCATTTTTGATGAAATTCAATATAATTCCCTCATGGCAAAGTACCCTTTTGAAACAATCGAACCCAAATGGCAAAAATATTGGGAAGAGAACAAAACTTTTAAGGTGACAGAGGACGCCTCTGTCTCCAAGGACAAGCGCCGCTATGTGCTTGATATGTTTCCGTATCCGTCTTCGCAGGGGCTTCATATCGGCCACCCGGAAGGTTATACGGCTACCGACATTTACTGCCGCTATCTTCGCATGAACGGTTACAAGGTACTGCACCCCATGGGCTTTGACGCCTTCGGTCTTCCCGCGGAAAATTACGCGATCAAAACCGGCACGCACCCGGCTGTTACTACCGCCGCGAACATCGGAACTTTCCGCACACAGATCAAAAAACTTGGGTTTTCATACGACTGGGATCGCGAGGTTGATACTTCTGCCGAAGATTATTACCGCTGGACGCAGTGGATTTTCTTGAAACTTTTTGAAAAGGGGCTTGCCTACGAAGCGGAAAGCCCGATTAACTGGTGTCCGTCCTGCAAAACAGGCCTTGCCAACGAAGAAGTAAAAGACGGCCTTTGCGAACGCTGCGGCGAAAAAGTTACACGCAAACGAATCCGCCAGTGGATACTCAAAATAACCGCTTATGCCGAACGCCTGCTTGCCGACCTTGACGGTCTTGACTGGCCGGAGCCCGTAAAATTAATGCAGCGCAACTGGATTGGCAAAAGCGAAGGCGCGAATGTAATTTTCAAAATTGACGGCCACAAGGACGAACTTGAAATTTACACCACACGCCCGGACACTCTTTTCGGCGCAACCTACATGGTTCTTTCGCCGGAACATCCGTTAGTTGAAAAAATCACCACTCCCGGGCAAAAACAGGCGGTAGCCGCGTACATCGAAGCCGCCGCGCGCAAGAGCGATCTTGAGCGCACGGATCTTGCAAAAGAAAAAACCGGCGTCTTCTGCGGCGCGTACGCGATAAATCCCGTAAACGATCAAAAAATTCCAATTTGGATAGCCGACTATGTACTGATTTCCTACGGCACCGGCGCAATCATGGCAGTTCCCGCTCACGACGAGCGCGACTGGGAATTTGCGAAGGTGTTTAATCTGCCAATCGTGCAGGTAGTGACAGGGGAGAAACCGGAAGCAGGCAAGGATTATTCTGCCGTGCCGGCGGAATGTACTGTCGCAGACGGCTACTCAGTCAATTCCGCTCAATTTAACGGACTAGGTACTTCGGAAACAAAAAAGCGCGTAACGGAATGGCTTGAGGAAAAGGGAATCGGCAAACGGGCGGTAAATTACAAATTGAGGGACTGGATTTTCAGCCGCCAGCGGTACTGGGGCGAGCCAATTCCTTTGGTGCATTGCGCAAAATGCGGAATTGTTCCGTTAGCTGAAAAAGATTTGCCCCTTAAACTGCCGAATGTAAAAACTTACGCGCCAACCGGAACAGGCGAGTCTCCTCTTGCCGGAATTGATGACTGGGTGAATACCACCTGCCCCAAATGCGGCGGAAAGGCAAAGCGCGAAACAAACACTATGCCGCAGTGGGCCGGCTCATGCTGGTACTATATACGCTACCTCGACCCAAAAAATGACAAGGAATTTGCGGCTAACGAAAAAATCAACTATTGGCTGCCCGTGGATTTATA
>JAIRUC010000021.1 GCA_031254615.1 Treponema sp.
GGATCAACAGTTAAGATTTATCATACTCGGCGTTCTGGCGGCTGTCGGCGCGGTACTGGTCATCATTTTAAGATTGATGAATTCAAAGCAAGTAAAAGAAGCGGATTGAGGAAATTCGAAAAAAGTGTGTTGAATAAGTTTAGTATACTCGCATAAAATAGAAACATGAAATTAACAATGGCAAAAGAAATTCAGGATATAATTGCGAAAGAGGGCATTATCGCGGTTCTGGAAATTGAGAGCGAACAAAACGCGGTCCCCGTCGCAAAGGCTCTTTTGGACGGAGGGATTACAGTAATTGAACTTGCACTGCGCACTCAGGCGGCAGTTCCCTCAATCTCGCTTATCGCGAAAGAAGTCCCGCAAATGTACATTGGAATCGGAACAATAATTGAGCCGGGACAGGCGGCAATGGTAAAAAAATACGACAGCGTGCGCTTTGGTGTCTCTCCGGGACTTAATCCCGAAATTGTCAAAGAAGCGGTTGCGGCGGATTTACCCTTCGCGCCGGGAATAGCGACTCCGAGCGAACTGGAACAGGCAATTTCCCTTGGATGCCGCGCTGTTAAACTTTTCCCCGCAGAGGGCATGGGTGGATTAAGTTATCTGAAAAATATTAACGGTCCTTATAATCACCTTGGCATAAAATACATTCCCCTTGGAGGCGTCTCTGTAAATAATCTTGCAGATTACGCGAAATTCAGCCCGGTACTTGCTATTGGCGGAAGCTGGATAGCGAACAAGGAGCTGATCAATGCGCAGGATTGGAACGAAATAACCAGAAGAGCGAAAGAGGCGAAAAAGATTTGGGTGGATAATCGGTAAGATAGGGCAAAGTAATCACCGAAATTGAAAGGCCTGACTGCCTGTGACCGGCGGCATAATGTATGCCCTAACAAAAAAATTATAAACAAACCCGCTTTTCGCAGAACGGCGGCGGTGTAAAGCCCCTCCGGTGTTAAGGGGAAAAATTAATTTTCCCCTTAACAATAATCATGGAGGAGTTCCCCACGCAACCCTCTTAATCACCTAACTTGCGTTAGCGGCTTATTGAAAAGCAAAGAATTTGATGTTGGTTATTTCGTATTCGATACCATCATAACTATTACCGGCAGGAATATAAATAACGAAATATGCGGTTGCATTTGCAGTCGTCGTATTTACTCCAACATCAGTAAATTTAGAAGGATCAATGTCAATTCGCATTGATTCCTTGGGGTCACCCTGAGTACCTCTGTATTGTGATGTATATGCATGTACTATCGGTCGAGTCCCCCATTGAGCAGTATCTAGCAAAGTATCGCTTGCCCATAACTCGAGATTTTTCCATAATGTGTCTCCGATTTTTCCTTCAAAATCAAATGTAATATATACTGCATCATTAAAGGTTGCGCCATCGGTAAGAGTAATAGGGAAACATGCAAAATTGTCTTGATAATTTTGGGTAGTAGCGGTGTAGTTAAATCCGTCAGTACCAATAAGGGTAACAACAGCGCCATCGCCTACCGCACTTATTTGGCTGGCATTGGTGAAATTAGCCGCATCTATTTTCAGTTCCCCCCAGCTTGTGCTTGAAGTGTTTAATCTCGTATACGTCCCTACGCCACCGTCGAGATACTTTTCGCGTAAGTTGCCACTTGTACCGAATGCAGAAGAGCTAAAATTACCCGAAGTTATCGTCCCTTCAAACGTTACGCTGGTAAGGCTGCCGCCGCTAAAAGCAAATTCCCCAATACTGGTAACGCTGTCTGGTATGGTTATACTGGTAAGGTTGCCGCAGTTTTCAAAAGCATGATCAGGAATATCAGTTAAAGTACTGCCGGAAAGGTCAAGGTTAATGTATTTGGTATAGTTGGTGTAAAGCGCATTTCCAACACTTCCGGATGTAGCGTAATCACCGCCGAGATTGTCAACGTTCAGCACAACGGTATATTCTTTGTATTCGGATTTTGAGGACAGCCATGTTTTCAATTCGACAGAGCTGTTCAAGATAATATCAACAATTGTAAGTGTTCCCGCGCTCAATCCTATTGCCGCATTCCAGCCTGCTGATGCCGCCACGTTAAAGGTGATGGCGTATGTACCTGGTTCTGTTGGCATGGTGGTACTTTTGGCATAATAAGGCCATTCAGTCCTTTCATAATAAATCGTTATTGCTCCACTTGATTTGCCAGACTTCGGGGTTATTGTTACGGCGGTAACATCGCCCGCCGACCGCAATAGATTGCCAATCTCAAAATCATCGGCAATGGGATTTTCGCTCTGTGCCTTTACACCTGTGTCAACATCATCGATAAACCAATTACCGTTAGGTCCAATGGTAACCACGCTTCCGGGCGTCCCCTGCACTAGTATGCCGGTGTCAACAGTTCCAATCCACCAATTACCGTTAGAACCAATCTGCGGTGTTATGCCGTTATCACCATCTTTTCCATCATCACCTTTGTCGCCCTTTTCTCCTTTTGCAGAAATCCCGGTATCTTCTCCGTTTATATACCAGTTGCCGTTCGCGCCAATGGTAATTTCACTGCCTGCAGACAGATCAGCTTTATTAATGCTCTTTACTTCCAAAGAAGTTGTAGTACCGCCCGACACGCTTTTGGCTTCTTGTGTATAAAGATCAGTATAGTTCCCTTTCATCACAACAATGTAATAATCATTTCCTGCCGGTATGCCGCTTATAGTAAAATTGCCGTCAGCATTGGTTACCGCCATAAAAGAGGTTCCGGCAATGCTCACCAAAAAACCCAAAACATCACCGGCAGTTCCGCCCGTAACGGTAATCTGTCCTGAAATACTGCCTACAGGGGTAAGGTTAAGTGTACCCGCGTTAAAAACTTCGTTTGCCCTTACAGTTACGCTGGTCATTACAGCCTTTTCCAGTGAATTTTGCGATGACGCATACAAGGTATAATTTCCGGCGGAAACATTATTTATGGTAAATGAGCCGTCTGCGGCGGTTTGAGTAGCTGCCGCGACAGAACGCGCTCCGTTAATGTTACGCGCAACAATGGCAGTATCGCCGTTTGCAATACTGCGGTTTGTTTCTACTACGGCAACGGAACGCAGCCCATCCGATTGTTCCAGTGTAATCGTTATACCGCTGTTGTTTTGGCTGGCGTTAAACAATGCCTTGCCTTTAATAGAGCCTGTTTTAACGCTTGGCGCCGGCTCGTCCGAGTCAGGGTTTTGGCAGGCGATAAACGCCAGCGCAAAAATAACCGCGAAAATGCCGCATACATAGCGGCTCGTCTTCTTTGTCTTCATGCTAAACTCCTTACATTGGTTATTGGTTTATATCGCTTAGAGCGACTTTCGAGAACTGTTTTAGGCGGAAATCTTAAAAAATACCGTGATTTAAAAACCGCGAAATATGAGGAAAAATATTTACTGTTAATATAGTTGAAATGTCTATTTAGAGAACAAAATTGATCGGGGGGGGGGGGGGGGGGAAAAAAAGCACCACGTCAAGGGGTGTAGCTGACTTAATGCAACAGACCCCGGCGCCGGACAAATTTCCCAAGATGAATACATTGAGGCGGGGTTTATCCCGCCGTTTGCGCCGCGGTCAAAGCGAGGTACGCTACAGTTTGTTAAAAAGTTGTTAATAGCGATCTCCTTCCCCGCTTAAGTAAAGCACCCTGTCAAAGGGAGTAGAAATTTGACAAAACTGTTTTTCCGGCTGTTGTCATAGTTAAATAATACCATAGGTTGAAAAAAATTGCAATAAGTTTTGTTAAAAAAGTTTTAGCGTCGATTTCTTAATTTCCCTCATAAATATTTCCCAAAATTTTCCCTCTTCAGTAAAGCGCCATTCATCTTCGCTCCTATATATATACATAACGAAAATTTAAATTCGTTTAAGTTGAGCGGTCGGCTGTGCAGCCGGTCGGCAACAGGAGGTTTTATGAGTGTAATGGCTTATATGCCCTATGGGGCAGGCGGAATTATTATCCGGGTTGAGGCGGATATCAGAAGAGGTATTCCCGGCGTTGATATTACCGGGCTTGCGGAAGGAGCGGTAAGGGAAGCACGTGATCGGGTAAGGGCGGCGTTCAGGAATTCCGGGTTCAGTTTTCCGCTGGACAGGATACTGATAAATCTTGCTCCGGCAGGATTGAAAAAAGACGGGGCCGCGCTTGATTTGCCGATAGCCCTGTCCGTTATGGCGGCGGCGGGAATTGCCCCTGTTTCAGGGGATTTGCTCGTGATGGGCGAACTGGAGCTTTCGGGAAAAATAAGGCCGGTGCGCGGAGTGCTTGCCGCTATTGCCGCCGGCCTGTCCGAAGGAATTAACGAGTTTATCGTCCCCGCCGAAAACATGGGAGAGGCGGCTATTCTTGCACAAAGGGGCGCGCGATTTACTGCCGCGGAAAATTTACAGGGAGCGGTTCACGCGCTTTTTATAAGAGAGGAAAAAGGCGCTCTTCCGGCGGCATTGGACGCGCCTTCTGTGGAAACAAATGCAGATAACGCCTTCGGTAATTTTATAGAAGGCGATTTTTCCGAAGTGCGCGGACAGGCTGTTTACAAACGCGCCATGGAAATAGCCGCCGCCGGAGGGCATAACGTTCTGGTCTTCGGTCCGCCGGGCGCAGGAAAAACAATGCTGGCGCGCCGTCTTACTTCCATAATGGCGCCACTTACCTCCGATGAAGCGGTTGAGGTAACGCGCCTTTACAGTCTTGCGGGCCCGATTGTAAACAGCAACGATCGTTACTCGCAAAAATTTATCGACCGCCTCATTACGAATGCGCCCTTCCGCTCCCCGCACCATTCGGCCAGCGCAGAGGGAATTCTCGGCGGCGGCAGAAATCCGCGCCCGGGAGAAATCAGCCTTGCGCACTTTGGCGTGCTTTTTCTTGATGAAGCGCCCGAATTCAGAATCAACGTACTGCAGGCCCTACGCGAACCGTTGGAAGACAGGGTTATAAGCATTTCCAGAGCGGAAGGCCCGGTGCGCCTGCCGGCGGAATTCCAGATGCTGATGACAGCTAACGCCTGTCCCTGCGGCCGGCTCGGTATCCGCGAGACAGAAAACGCCTGTTTCTGCTCCCCCGAAGAAATCAACCGGTACTGGCGCAAGTTCAGCGGAGCTTTGCTTGACAGGGTGGAAATCCGTGTCGCTGTCCTGCCGCCAAAAATCGAAGAGATGGGTATGTCTGCCAGAGCGGACAGGCAAAGCACCAAAAGCGAAGAAACAAGCGCGGTCATTGCAGAGCGGGTCAAAGCGGCGGTGGAGATTCAGCGTATGCGTTTCAAAGGGACCGGCATCCGGCGCAACGCCCTGCTCCCCGCCGGAAAAACCACTTCTCTTTGCCCTTTAAGCGAAAAGGCGGAAAGCGCCCTTTACACAGCCATTTCCAAACTGGGGCTTTCCGGCAGGGCTTTTCACGGGATTTTGCGGGTAGCAAGAACAATCGCCGACCTTGCCGGCAGGGAAATCATCGAGACGGAACACATCCTGGAGGCTGTCCAGCACCGGCGTCTTGGGGAGGATCCGTGGGAAATTCTGTCAATTTAGCAAAAATTCAAATTTTTGATGAAAATACAAAATGTCAATACTTTTGTATTGACAAAATTAAGAAGGAGGATTAAAATGGATAGTAGATTTGAATTTGAGTTTGAATGGGACGAGGAAAAAGACCACATCAACCAAATGAAGCATGGGGTTTCATTTAAGGAGGCGGCGATGGTTTTCTCGGATGACAAAAGGGTAGAAATTTTCGACCATAAGCACAGCTTCTTTGAAGACCGGTGGAAAATAATTGGATTATCCGGCTTAATCGTCCTTTTTGTCAGTGTTACAGAAAGGTTTGGCAGAGTCAGGATAATTTCAGCCCGAAAAGCAATCAAAGCCGAAGAGGAGGCATATTATTATGGGTATGGTAAAGTACACTTTAACTGAAAATTCTCAACTTTCTGAGGATTCTCTTGCGCGGTTGGCCGCCCTTAAGGACAGGCCAGTAGACTTCAGCGACATTCCCGAGTTAACTCCGCAGGAAATAGCCGAAATAAAGCTTCAAAGGGACGAAGATCGAAAAAAGCAGATGTTTTCCCTGCGCCTTCAAAACGGGACAATAAAATGGTGGAAGCGCGTTATCGGGGAAGGCTATACCTCTGTTATGGCGCGTCTGCTGGACAATGCGACAAGACATCCGGAATGGATCAAGGACTGTTTGTAAACATCGTTCCGACGGCAAACGATGTTAGCCCCCTACTGTTATTCTCTATTACCTTAATAAATACAGACGCAGTATATACGCAGTATATATCTCCAGCCAGCTTCTTCCAACTATTGCTCTCAGCATCACTCTGTCTGCACAGCAGACAAACGCATATTTGACTTTTTCTTTGTTCTTACAATCACAATAATTATTCCAACTATGAATTTAAGAATACAAAATATCCAAAAACGCACTTGAAAGGGATAAAAATTTCTTTAAATGATTTTTTACCGACCCCTTCCCTTCAATTGAGTGCAATGAAACAAACGCTCCTATTGCCGGTCCTATAATGGCCATGAACGCTATGGGTATTTGCATTATTGAGTATAGAGGACTCACTTCAGGCATGATTCCTGTTTTAACAAGTATTACACAGGGAATTAAAACTCCCCATGACCACAAAAAAGTAACGACGAAAAACCGTACAGGTATTTTCTTTTCCATATGCTTCTCCTTTTCCTAAAATTGGCAAGCCAATTAAAATTGCCATGCCAAAATGACATTTATATAAAAGCCATCTCCGATGTCTTTTTTTCTTTTCAAATCGTATGTTTCTGTGCCGTTGAATGAGTATCCGCTTTGAATTTGCAGGAATGATAAATCGATCATTCCATAAACACAGTGATATACAACTTCGTACGACTTTCCTTTTTCCGCAAGTGGAAACCCAAATGCGCCGTTTTTTATTCCCAACCCAATTCCCGCAAAATCTCCCATTTTGGATTCTTTTGAGAAAAAGCGATACATAATCCGTGTATCAAAAAGTAAATCCCGTATATCACGGAATTGGTTGACTCTGAAAGAATTGATCAGGCGCAGCCGATATTCAGAGAACAGGGTAACATTTAACACCGGCTTTGTTAAAAATTCAAAAGAGAAATCCATGAGTGATGTATCGACATTAAAGCGGACAATTGGAATTGGCATGACAGGTAACGGGCTGCCGTTAGGCAATTCTATTCCAAAATCCCCCACGCCCAAACCAATACCGAGCGTCAAAGAAATGTTTTCGGTGCGGATAAATTCATATCCGTATGCCGGACCTGCGGTAAAAGTCCGCAAACCGCCGTAAAAAGGTTTATCCGACTCGCCGACAAAAAGGCCAAGAAAAAGGTGGCTCTTTATTTTTCTGTCTACCATTATGTTAATGCTGTGGTATAAATCCGAATAATCGCTTTCGCTTTCCTTAATGAAATATTGTTTAAATACTCCGGCAACAAGGAGGCTGTTCCGCTCTTTCGAAAAGTGCGGGTTCACATTACCCTTTGTAAACAATATTCCCTTCGCCCGGCGAATGAATTTTCTGCTCCTGAAATGACAGATACTCATAATTCAACAGCGGCGTAATGGTAAAATTTTTTCCTGCGCCTTGCGCATATATGGATGCGCTTATAATGACGGCAAGCAGTATGTACTGAAATATTTTCATAAATGCTCTCCTGTATTCATGGGAATACAGCGGTCTTTCGATTTATGAAATTTAACAGATGTAATTTGTGAATTTATATCACCTTTTGGGGTGATTAAGGGGTGATATTCGGGTGACAAATACTATACGTGTTCTTTCCTTGCTATTTACATTGAATCAAGGTATGTTTATGTTATGGCTATAGAGCAGACTGTTGAGATACCGCCTAACCGGCGGCTTTTTGTTGATGTGCCTCCTGAAGTTCCTGTGGGAAAGGTAATACTTACCTTTACTCCGGCTGCGGCAAGGAAAGACCTTGAATACGCAAAAAATTTATGGGCCGCTAATCATGGTCATCCAGAGGAGTTGAAGGTGAAACTTGAGAATTTACATGGCAGCGTTGGGGAAAATGCCTTTGGCGGGCTGGACGGAGTTGCGTATCAACATAAAGTTCGGAGTGAATGGGACGGTTAATTTTGAAACTTCTTCTTGATACTAATGTGATAATTGATTTTCTCAAACAAAAAGACGCTGCCTGTGATTTGACTTCGTTGCTTTTACAGCATGAATGTTTTGTCAGTGTTATTGTTAAACTGGAACTGTTAAAATATCCTGAAATAACACCAGTCGAGGAAAATGCCATTATTGAATTTCTCCGTCTTGTTCCTATAATGCCGCTTAATGATACTATTGAAAATCAAACTATAGCATTAAGCCGTGCTACAAAACTAAAACTGCCTGATGCTATTATTGGAGCAACTTCAATTGTATATGACGCGGAAGTAGTTACCTGTGATCCACACTTTCTTAAATGCCAGTACAAAAATCTGCGAATATGGAAAAGGGCAATTTGAGTTTTTGCCCCAAATTGCCCCTTAACTACGCTATATCCGGTGTATTCATGTCAGCTAACGGCACTATGAAAAAGTGATGGCTGCCACCATTGTGTGTACACCGCTCCGCGCCCCCTAGCCGCCTACTCCGCAGAACTCAAGGGCGAACCAGCCGGAAGCCGATGCCGAGATCCCGGCTGCCCGGGTAGTCGCGGTTGATGAGGTACCGACCGGCCGAACGGAC
The DNA here is from genome assembly GCA_031254615.1 of Treponema sp. Lineage (GTDB taxonomy): Bacteria > Spirochaetota > Spirochaetia > Treponematales > Breznakiellaceae > WQXQ01. Next base: position 8,713 of record JAIRUC010000021.1, read on the forward strand.
GTACTCCGCCGAATCGATCCAACACCCGCCGCGTATCACACGGTTATCGCCAGAGACCGCACCGGTCGGGTCCGTCTGAGTATCGCTCGAATAACCGCCGTACCAGTCCCAGCACCACTCCCATACGTTCCCGCTCATGTCGTATAATCCCAAGCCGTTAGCTTTCTTCTTCCCCACTTCATGGGTCTTCTCCCCACTGTTGTCAGCGTACCATGCCACGTCACCTGCCGTATTGCTTCCTGAATAGGTATAAGCCTTCGGCGAACCTTTTCCCCCCTTCGCCGCGTATTCCCACTGCACCTCGGTCGGCAGCCGGTAGCCGGTCGCGCCGACAACTTCTACAGCATCCCATTTCGCTCTACTACGGTCATTATAGTTCTCAGGTACGGCTCCCCAGTCATCAGGGTTCGTACTGCCCGCCATGCGATAGGCAGGTGTCAAGCCTTCCGCCATGCTCAGCTTATTGCAGAACACAATAGCATCATACCAGCTTACACATTCCACCGGACGCTTTTCCTGTACCTCCCCAGCCGCAGGTTCCCTACCTAGCCCCCCATGAAAGTAACTAGGATTTTTCCCCATCACCGCTTGATATTGCGCCTGCGTTACCGGATACTTCCCCAGATAAAAGCCGCTCAGCGTTACCATATGTACCGGCGTTACGTCTCCGGTCGCATCGGTTCCCAAATCTTTCCCCATCTCGAAAGTGCCGCCGGGGACCCATACCATTCCGCTTTTGGATGAGGATACTTTACCGCAGCCCGCCATTGTTAACCCGATTACCGCAACAAAGGCGATGAGTTTTACTGTCGCAAAACTCCCCACATTTTTCTTTTTGTTTTTCATAATACACTCCTTTTTATATTATATTCCTTACAGAAATAGTTTATACATCTATTAGATTTTTGTCAATAGGAGGTTTTATTTTTATTATAAAAAACTGGTTTAGGGGTATGATACATGGATGGAAAGGCTGTAAAGGTCATTTTAGGGGAGAATGTCAAGTTTTTCCGCTTACGCAAGGGGCTAACCCAAGCAGTTTTAGCCGAAAAAGCGGATATTTCGGTCATTTTCCTGAGCAGCATTGAACGTGGGACTAAATACCCTAAAGCTGAAACAGTGGCACGTTTGGCAAATGTTCTTGGAGTTGAGATTTTTGAACTTTTTATAAGGAAAGAAGTTCCTGCTCACCAAATAATGATTAACCACCTGTCTGATGATATTAAAAAGAATGTAATTACCTTATTGGATAACATCTTCAAGCAATATTCGGGCTAAAGGGAGAAATACCCTGATAATAGCTTGTTATTTTCTCTCTCTGCCCTCTCTGATTGCGTCAAGAATATCAACCATGGTAACATTGGTTTTTATCCCCTTTACGGCTTCCAGCGGAGATTGCCCTTTTTTTTGTTTGCGCATAGTAACTAATCGGAATTTGTTTCCGTCATTTCTTTTTATTATTACTTCTTCTTTTAAGGCGGTATTGAATATTACCGCACAATTCTGCCGTACCTCTGAATAATTATATACTTTCATGTTTCAACCTCCGTCATTTTTATTTTAAGGTCTAACCCTGCCTTCTTCATTGAATTGTCAAAAGTTATCAACGGTAATTTTAGCCTGTGTGCTGCTTCCAAATAATATGCGTCATAGGCGTATATTTTATATTTGCAGGCAATTTTCAATGCTTTCTCAATATCTATCTTGATACTTTCTATGGGTATCGTAGTGTAATTTCTATATGCCGCCAATAGTTCTTCTTCGGTGATTTTTCGTTTTCTGAACAAATTGATAAGGGCATTCCCAATTTCAAATGAAATAACTTCGGGTGATAGGATCACGGCGTTTTCAGTCAGTGTTATTACGGTGTCTCTGTTCGATTCATTGAGGATTACGGCCATTATTGCACTTGCATCCAATATCACTTTCATATACACACTATATCCATAGATTTGGAAAAAAATCAAGAACACTCTTCTGGTTCGGTTCAGATTCCATGGCAAGGGTGATTGGAATCAAACCCCCGAAAAAGAGCCGTGAGCGCCGCAATACTGGAAACGCCTGTGTTTTGATAAATATGTTTTAAATGAGTTTTTACCGTATTAACAGAAATATTGAGAGCGGCAGAAATTTCTTTATAACTAACCTTGCCGCCAAGTACCGTTTCGACAACTTCCAGTTCACGTTTACTCAGACGCTGAATGAATTGCGAGTATCCTGAGTTTTCCGTTTCATTTATGTTAGCTGTCAAATTACCGGTATCAATAGTCAGCCGGGTATACAGATAAAACAGAAGAAGCAGTATACCCAATAAAAGCAGACCCATAAAAGCGGAAGCCAAAAATGATATGGACATTAACGTACTTATGCCGCTCCACCAGACAAGAACTATAAAAGCGAATAAAATAAACAAAAGGCTGAAAAACACATAAAGTTTAACCGGCGGTGTTATTCTGTCCGTAAAAATAACAACTTTGCCATAACAGGCAAAGCGGACGGCTTAGTATAACTGCCGCCAAAAGAGCAATAGACCGCC
>JAIRUC010000037.1 GCA_031254615.1 Treponema sp.
CCGGCGCCAAGGCGGATTTCAATGTCAAAATCAAAGCCGGAACCGAGTATATTTTTCCCTAAAAGACCGTATTCCTGCGCTTGTTTAAGCGCGATTTTGAGCCTTTCGATAGCGAGCGGATATTCCGCGCGGATATACACAAAGCCCTGATTCGAGCCAATCGCCTTTCCGGCGGTGATCATTCCCTCGATGACCGAGTGAGGGTCGCCCTCAATTGTGGAGCGATCCATGTACGCGCCCGGGTCGCCTTCGTCGGCGTTGCAGATAACGTACTTGATGTCCCCCTGCGCTTTACGGGCAAGGTCCCATTTAAGCCATGTCGGAAAGCCCGCTCCGCCTCTTCCGCGAAGACCGGAAACTTTCATTTCTTCGATAAGCTGTTCCTGCGTCCATTCAAAAAGCACTTTTTCAAGGCCGCTGTAGCCTTCGCGCGCGATATATTCGGCGATGCTTTCGGGATTGATAACGCCGCAGTTACGCAAAACTACGCGGAACTGTTTTTGATAGAAAGGTATGTCTTCTACCGCGACAATGTTTTTCTTTTCCGCGCCGCCGTCTGAGTAAAGAAGGCGTTTTACCTCACGCCCTTTTACAATATGTTCGGCGATGATTTCTTTCGCGTCTTCCGGTTTTACCTCAACATAAAAGGAATCTTCCGGCAGAACTTTTACGATTGGCCCCTTTTCGCAGAAACCGAAGCAGCCTGTTTTTACAATCTGCACCTGTCCTTTAACACCCTGCTTTTCCGCCTCCGCGTTAAGCTGCGAAAAAAGTTCGATACCTTTATTGGATTCGCAGGCAGTACCGCCGCAGGTTAGGATATAATGGTTATACGCCATATTTTATCTTTCCCCCTTATTTAAGTATATCAATAGCAGGACGATCCAGAATGTGGCCGTTCAATAATTCCCTGCCGATTAAATGCTTTTGAATGATCTCTTTGGCGGTATCCGCGTCTACCTTGCCGTAAATTACCGCCGGCATATCCGGAACAATTACTTCGACAGTGGGCTCGGAATGGCAAAGACCCATGCATCCGGTCTGGCGCACTAAACATGAGTCCACCAGTTTGTGTTCATCAAGACCGGTAATAAAGGCGTCCAGAGTCGCTTTCGCTCCGGCGGCAATTCCGCACGTTCCCATGCCGACAATTACCTGAATTTCCTTGCCGTCCGCGTCCCGCTTGCGCAGGTCGGTCTTTTTCGTGTCTCTCAGTTTTCTTAAATCGTCCAGACTCATTTTCGCCATTTCTCTACCCCTCATTGTTTTCTAAAGATCGCAGATACTGATCCAGCAGTACAAGCGATCCTGCGTCTTCAAGGCCGCCAAGAGCCTCGGCGAGTTCCGACTTGCGGACCTCATATTCATCTTCGTTTTCTTTCGTCAGTTTTTTACGGCGTATAACAATTTCCGCGGATGTGTCGAACATCAATATTGTTCTGAACATTCCCGGAATGTCGCCTAACGGGGGAACATCAACATTGCCGCTGTCAAACCACGCGGTTACCGTAGTTCCCTTCCCTTTTTCGGACTTTATGTCCCATCCTCCGTTTGACTGCTGTGCCATCTGAATTAAAAACGGCAGACCCAAACCAACTTTTCGATTTGGATGCTTTACGCCGTCCGTAACAAATGGATCAACCGCCCGTTTAACTTCCTCCTCTGTCATTCCCTTTCCGTTATCTCTTACAAGAAAACGGAATTCTCCGCCGCCCGGAACAACACTTTCACTTACCTCAAGTTCTACCAAACCAGCGCCGGCTTCAACGGCGTTTTGTGAAATGTCGGTTATCAGATCAGCAAGAGTAAAATGCATTAAACATTTTGATATTTTGCTATGATACCCGGAAGCATATCCTTGGTAAGTTTGCCGTAAGTATCGTTCCCGACCGTTAAAACCGGAGCGAGCCCGCAGCAGCCTACGCAGCGCACAGGATCGACGGAAAACTGACCGTCCTGCGTAACGCCGTCCGGCTCGATACCCAAAAGATTGCGGGTTTCGTCAAGCAAGTCCTGAGACCCCTTCAAATAACAGGCAGTGCCAAGGCATACGGAGATTTTGTGCTTTCCCGGCTTGGTGGTCTTGAAAAAGTGATAAAAAGTGACGACCCCGTAAATCCTGGCAAGCGGAATCCCTGTAAGGATGGACAGCTTTTCTGCTGACGAACGTGAAATATATCCAAAGGTTTCCTGAGTTTTATGAAGAATCATGATGAGACTCCCCGGTTTAACCTTCCATTCTTCTATAAATGACAATAATTCCTGAGGAAAAGTAACTTCCTCTTCTTTACAAGCGCAAGCCATGTGTCCCCCTGTTTTTGGTAAATTTTATGACTATTGGTATTGTAGCGTTTTAAAGGAAAGTTGACAAGCCCCGTAATTATTGGATAATAACATTTATGGTAAAAACTATTCTATTACTTGTGTATATTGCGGTCTCTATGATTTTTGTTGTTCCTTTTGGGCTTATAGCAACATTGTTTCACGCTATCGGCTTCAGAAAATCCATGAAACAGGCTGTTTACCGGATTGCGCAGGGCTGGGGATTGGCAATTATTAAAATTTCGGGGTGCAAGGTAACTGTTACCGGCAGGGAAAACATACCCAAAAAAGGGGGCGTATGTTTTGTGAGCAACCACTGCGGCTATTTTGACATTGTCCTTCTGCTTGCATATAGCGGACGCCTTGTGGGGTTTGTGGCAAAAAAAGAGCTGATTTTTATACCATTTCTTAATATGTGGATTTATATGCTTGGCGGTCTTTTTATCGACAGGAGTACTCCAAGAAAGGCAAGCCGTACAATTAACAAGGGGGTGGAGCGGATAAAAGCCGGCGGCGGACTTATCATTTTCCCCGAAGGCCACCGTTCAAAAGGGCGCGGCCTGCTCCCCTTCCATCCTGGCTCACTAAAACTTGCGACAATGGCAGAGGCGCCCATCGTGCCGACTGTTCTTGAAGGTTCCTACGAAATATTTGAAAAAACCAAGCGTTTTGTAAAGACTGATATGAAGGTTACATTTTGCGAACCGATTGAGACCGCAAGCCTGCCTTCTACGGATCGGAAGCTGATTCTTTCGGACAGGATTTATTCGGTTATTAATGAGCGGATGGGGAAATAGGGAAAACATACCGGTTTCGGCGACAATACTACGAAAAAGTGTATAAACACTGCACTTTTTTCCCTGTAAAAAGGTGCAAGTTATACACCTTTTTCACTGTAAAAAGGTGCAATTATAACACCTTTTTCCATTGAAAAAGGTGCAAGAATTTGTTATATTTACAATATGTACCGGAAAATCTTTGAATCTCTTAAAAAATGGAAGAATTCTCCCGACAGGAAGCCCCTTTTACTTCTGGGAGCGCGGCAGGTTGGAAAAACCTGGCTTATGAAAGAGTTTGGGGGGAAAGAATACAGCAATACGATATATATTGATTTTTACAATAACGAAAGAGCGCGGCGTATTTTTGACGGCGATCTAAAGCCTGCGCGTATTATCAATGAATTGGAATTTTTATTTGGTTCCGATTCATATCCGGAAAACAAAAAAAATCACGGCGGAACAATTTTACCGGGAAAGACACTTATCATTTTTGATGAAGTGCAGGAGTGTAACCGAGCGCTTAATTCGCTTAAATATTTTTATGAAGACGCAAATGAGTATCATATTATAGCCGCGGGGAGTTTTCTTGGTATCAGCCTGCACGAAGGCGAATCCTTTCCCGTCGGAAAAACCGACAGTTTCACCTTATATCCCATGACATTTAACGAATTTCTTCTGGCTGTTGGACAGCACAATCTTGCGGCCGCAATTGAAAAACGCGATGATCGCCTTATCGCTCTTGTAAAAGATGAACTGATTAAATACTTAAAATATTATTATTTTACAGGCGGTATGCCGGAAGTTGTTTTAACTTTTTGCAGAGAAAGAAATTATCAGAAAATACGCGAACAGCAGAAGAGGATTATCAGCGGTTACGAAAATGATTTTTCCAAACATATCCATAAAGGCTATGCGGAAAAAGTCATACGCTTGTGGAATTCTATTCCGGGCCAGCTTGCCCGAGAGAAAAAGAAATTTATTTATAATGACGTAAAGACAGGAGCAAAATCGCGCGATTACAAATCATCGTTGTTTTGGCTTTCCAGGCTTGGTCTTGTGTACGAAGTGTGCCGCGTAAAAACTCCCAATCATCCCTTAACCGCCTATATCGATCAGGAGCATTTTAAGTTATTTATGCTGGACGTTGGATTGCTTTCCGCTATGGCGAATTTGGATATAAACACATTTCTTGATCGAGACGCCTCTGTCTTTAATCATTTTTACGGCGCGCTTACGGAACAATTTGTACTGCAGGAATTAAAAGCGCTTGGCGATATGCCGGTTTATTACTGGGCTCGCGAAGGTTCAGGCTCGGCCGAAGTTGATTTTATCATTAACAGCGGAAATTTAATTATCCCGATTGAAGTTAAAGCGGAAAAAAATCTGAAAGCCAAAAGTTTAAAGGTTTATATTGATATGTATAAGCCGGCTGTTGCGATACGGGCGTCTTTAGCGGATAACGG
>JAIRUC010000043.1 GCA_031254615.1 Treponema sp.
ATTAGAACATTGTATTTTGCACTAAGTCAAAGAGAAGAGAACGAAGAGAAACGTTAGAACAAATCGGAATGGGAAAAAAAAAAAAAAAAAGTTATTGTACGTTTTTTCTTATCAGGGCAGTATATCAAGAGCCAATCCGGCTCAACATGACATTCCCACCAGCCTTCGTAGTCCCCATGCAAGCGGTGGTTTTCATGTTTTGGCAGCAATGGAATTTCCTGTATAAGCATACGCATAACTTCACGAAGCTTGTGCATATCTTTATGGCGTTTTTCCATCAGTTTTCGGTCTTTGTTAAACGGACCAGTAAGTTCATAATCAAGCATAGCTTACAGTCCCAGCATCTCATCCAAATCATCAAGAGAAGTATGCCACTTGACAGGTATCTTTCCCGACATCATGTCCTCAACTTCCTGCATACCAGCCATAATTTCAGGTTTAAAACGCAATTCCCCGGTTACAGGATCGCGGTGTTTGGCGCAAATGGGACATTCTTCTCCCACTTCATACCTTGCAGCTTTCTCTTTGAGATAGCCCACAAAATCAAGCGCTTCGGTTACATATTCATCGGGCAAAGTTTTTATTTCTTCGGCAAGTTTTTCGGCATTAGTCATTTTTGTACTCCTGTCTGGCTTAATTATAACATTGTATTTTGCTCTAAATCAATAAGCGCGACCGGCAAAAAAAATTTGATGAGAGGTATAAAATGAAACCATTATTCGATCTGGCTGAATGGATCGCCGCGCATCCTCAATACGCGGGAGATTTTTATGAGGAAACCGGCGTTTCAATACCCGCAGGCGGCGGCAGTTACGATTCTAACGACGCCCGTCCGTCCTCCCCCTTCCGCATGAACGGATCTGTTACAGCTACATTTAGCTGTACATTCGGGGAGAACTGGGCTTACATACAGGGCGGCGCCTTAATTGTTATGATTGGCGGTCCCGGTCAGGGTATGTTTATCATGCTTAACGGAGATGCCGCCGGGGATAATTCCAATGTGGATTTGGACACGACGAAAAATCTTTACAGTGTAAAACTCGATATGGAAGTGGTAGATTGGTTAAAAGATCCCAAAGGCGCTCCAATTGATCGCTGTGGTAACGCGGTTTCAGGCAGCCCAACAGTACGATTAAACCCCATGAACGCCGCTAACACCATGATAGGTTCTGACAATGATATTTCCGCCGAAGTAGCGCGCGCGGCAGGCGCAAAATGTAGCGTAACAAGCGCGGCATTACCGGCCGGCACAACCTCGCTTCGCCTCACCGTAAATAACGGCGGCGCCGGGCTGATTTTGAAAATTAGCGATATTGTGTTTGAATATTTGGGCGGTAGGGAACGGAATAAATAAAGGAAATTAGTGTAGTTTAAAAACTACACGCCTTTCTTTACGCCTTTACGTCTTGGCGTGATGCTCTTCTTCATTCCTATTCCTCTGCGTACTGTTCTTGCAGGATTTGCGGGTTTATAGATCGGTTCAGGTTCCTGCACAAGGCACTCCTCATCAAATTTACGCATTTCGGCATCACTTATTATGCCTAACTCGTGCATACCTTTCATGTCCTCATGGATAACCTGCAGCATCTTACTATAATATTTTTTTTTCAAAACCTTACTCCTTACAATTCAATTAACTGACCATTTTTTACCCGCTCGGCCAGCTGATCGGGTGTCATGGAAAAATACTTTTTTGCGGCTCTTTTCATGTTTCTTAATTCCTTTTCGCTGATATTTGCTCTTTCGGATTTTGCAAAGGCATATACATAAAACGTCCGCTCCCCGCTCCTGAATAGCACAATTACACGGTAGCCGCCCGATTTCCCTTTGCCGGGGCGGGCTATCCTTACTTTGTAGACATCACCACCCAGATTAGCGCCGCCAAAATTGGCGCCGCCAAAATTGGCGCCGCCTGCTCCAGCCTCAAGTTGGCTTACCGCTTCTCGCAACTCATTATCCGAAATGCCTGCTTTGCCTGCATATCGGGCAAACCACGTATTTTTAAATACCCTCACTAATCAATAATACAATATAATAATAAAAGTTTCAATGCGCAAAGATGCTGTTTGTAATTGTATCGTTCCCTTCATGCTTTTAAATTTTATGATACTGTTTTATAATATTGCATAGGGGGAATTATGCCGATAGCTGAACAAATAAAAAGCGCGCTTGCCTCATCTTCGATGATACGCAAAATGTTTGAAGAAGGTATCCAGTTAAGAAAACAGTATGGCGCGGACAAGGTTTTCGATTTTTCGCTTGGAAACCCGGATATAGAGCCGCCGCCGGCTTTTCACGATATTTTTGTAAAATTCGCGCAGGAGGACGAAAAAGGCTCTCACGGGTATATGCCAAACGCGGGCTTTTCCGATGTAAGGGAGCTGCTTGCGAAAAAAGTTTGCAGAGAGCAGAATGTCAGCATTGACGGTTCTCATATCGTCATGGCGGCGGGAGCTGCCGGAGGATTGAACACAGTCATCAAGACCATCTGTAACCCGGGCGACGAGATCGTCGTAACGCGTCCCTACTTTATGGAATACCTCGCCTATTGCGCCAACCACGGGGCGAAACTTGTCGAAGTTGACGCGCTTGAAGATTTCAATTTGGATATTGCCGCATTAGGAGCAGCACTGAATGAAAAAACCGCCGCCGTTCTTATAAATTCGCCAAACAATCCGACAGGAAAAGTTTATTCCGCCTCTGCCCTCGCCTCTCTTGCATCCCTGCTTACGGAACACGGAAAAAAGACAGAGCGTTTCCCGTATCTTATTTCGGACGAACCCTACCGCGAAATTGCGTATAACGTTGATGTTCCTCCGTTCTTATCATGTTACAGCGAATCTATCGTAGTCACCTCATATTCAAAGAGCCTGTCCCTTCCCGGCGAGCGCATCGGCTTTATCGCGGTAAGCCCGGATGCAAGCGGCAAGGACGATCTTCTGAACGGTTTGATCTACGCCACAAGGATACTGGGTTTTGTAAACGCCCCTGCCCTTATGCAAAGAATAGTGGCCTCTCTTACGGACGCGCGGATTGATGTTTCAATTTACGCGAAAAGACGAGACGCTTTTATGGAAGTGTTGAATAACGCCGGTATCGAATACGCCACTCCGCAGGGAGCGTTCTATCTTTTCTGCAAAGTCCCGAAGAGCAAAACCAACAGGCCGGAAGCGGACGACAAAGCGTTTGTGGATCACCTTAAAAAGCATTTGATTTTAGGCGTGCCCGGTTCCGGTTTTGGAAAATCCGGCTGGCTGCGTTTTGCCTACTGTGTTGACGAGAAGATCATAAAGATGAGCGCAGACGCATTTAAATCGGCAATGGAAAGCTGGTAATTTGGGGCTGTTATATATTACTTGCTTAACTTCTCAAAAAATATTATAGTGAAAAAGAGGTGAAAAAATGGCGGTCAGAATCAAACCGGTACAGCCTACAGAAATAAAAGACAAAAAAATCGCCCGTGAAGTCATTAAACAGATTCATAAACCCATACCTGCATCGGTCTACCGGCGCAACAAGGATATTGCAGAATTAATCGACAAGATGACACGAAAATGATTAAACATATCAAAATAACCTCAAAAAATGCAGAAGAATATTTTTACCTTGAAAAACTTGTTTCTGAAAAATCGCTTGGTTCTTTTAATTGTCCGGTAGCCGAATATAACGATTATCTTTTTAAGGACGCGATTCGCTCGTTTAAAGATCATATAGCTAAAACATGGCTTCTTCGGGAACAGAAAACCGGTGAAATAGCGGCGTATATGTCTCTCATTATGGATGCAATAAAATTATCTTTTACAGAGAAGGAACTCCATAATCTTCATTACCCGTTTAAAACCATTCCCGCTATGAAGATCGCCAAACTGGCTGTTAACGGAAATTTGTCAGAAAAATATAGAGGTATAGGTTCCTTTATGATAAACGCCGCTATGGGGAAAGCAATTGACTGCAATGTAGATTATTGTGCTGCCCGCTTTCTTACAGTTGACGCGGATATAGAACACGACAAAGGTGTTTTCACTTTTTACGCAAAAAACGGTTTTATTTCTAATGCCGAACTCTACAACAAAAACCGAAAGACAGTTAGTATGAGGAAGGATATTTACGGTTAAAAATCAACGTTTGGCATCCATTCGCATTTAAATCGGCAATGGAAAGCTGGTAATTTGGAGGATAACTATGGAAACAAATCTTAATCATCGTAAGGCAGGCATTAATTTGCGGCTGGTTACGGAAGACGGGAATCCTGCGGCAAATCAGGATGTAAAGATTGCGCAGAAAAGCCATCAGTTTTTATTTGGGGTCGGCGGTTTTGAAGCGGTGGAACTTGCGGGCGGAAAGCCGGACGGCTCTAAAACAGACGAGGCAAGGGCGGCGCATTTACGGGAAAAACTGGATAAACTTTTTGCTTTTCACAATTACGCGACTTTGCCGTTCTACCTTGGCCGCTATGAGCCGCAGGAGGACAAGCCGGATGAAGGGCGCTTAAAAGCCGGCGCGCGCTGGTTTGCCGAAAGGAATGTTACAACAAAGGGGCATCCTCTGTGCTGGCATACGGTCTGCGCCGACTGGCTGATGAATTATTCCAACGCGCAAATATTAAACAAAGTTATCGCCCGAATTGAGCGCGACGTTTCAGCCTTTGCAGGATTGATTGATATATGGGATGTAATTAACGAAGTTGTCATTATGCCAATCTTCGACAAATACGATAACGCCATTACGCGAATATGCAAAGAATACGGACAGATACGGATTGTAAAGGAAGTGTTCGGGGCCGCGCGCCGCAGCAATCCAAACGCTGTATTGCTGCTAAACGATTTTGATATGTCGCAGGATTATGAAATACTGATAGACAAATGCCTACAGGCCGGGATTCCAATTGACGTGATCGGCCTTCAGTCGCACCAGCATCAGGGCTATTGGGGAGCTGAAAAAGTACACGATGTGCTTGCGCGTTTTTCCCGTTTCGGCCTGCCTTTGCACTTTACCGAAAACACCCTCATTTCCGGCGAAATTATGCCGCCGCACATAGTTGACCTGAACGATTGGCAGGTAGAACAGTGGCCGACTACTCCCGAAGGCGAGGAACGCCAGGCGCGCGAAATTATCGAAATGTACGAGATTCTTTTCGCTCATCCGCAGGTGCAGGCGATTACAACATGGTCAGGCGGAGACGACGCATGGCTCCACGCGCCGGCAGGTTTCCTTCGCACCGACAACAGCGAAAAACCCGCATACAAAGCGTTACGCGCCAAAATAGAGAACGAATGGCACACGGAGAAAAATGAGCGCACTGACGCAAACGGCTGTATCAAACTGGAAGGCTTTAAGGGCGGGTATGAAGTTTCGTGCATGGGAAAAGCCGCCGTGTTTAAACTTGACGGGAAAAACGGCGATTTGGAACTGCGGTTAAAAGCAGTTAACAGTGAATAGTTAACAGTGTTGTTATCCGCAATTGTGTCTTAAAATATCACGCTCAGATTGGTTATATTGTAGGGAAGAGGGTCAAAATGCCCCCTTCCCTTTTGGCAATTAATTATTTATTGTAAATGCGAGCAGCATTATCATTATTTGTTACAATACCAGAATTGACATTACCCGCCTTACTAAAGGGAGTCCTAATAACAGTATATCTCTCTCCTGATGGTGCGTCCTTATCGTAATTAAAATAGACGGACATCCATGCTTCCGTATTGCTTCCTACGTCAGCCATAGAAAAATTTGGTGCAGTTTTAAGACTGGGTATATAAGTATCAGGTGCTGCTGATGCCGCAGTAATTGTACCGGTAAATTTGAAAGCACTAGGATAATCAGCTTTGTAAGCCGCAGGTGTCTCAACGATCTCCCACTTATCGATCTTAAAATCAAGAGTAGCATTGGTTGTATCAGAAATTTTGAAAGATTTTAATCCAACCACGATGGTTTCTGTGACTTCCCCTTGAGTAATGGTATGAGTAGTTCTGTATGTACCTGTAAATTCTTCTATCGGCTCCTCTTCATCTTCACCATCTTCTTCACCACAAGCCGCCATTCCAAATGCCAGCGCGATTACCA
>JAIRUC010000126.1 GCA_031254615.1 Treponema sp.
CGTTCGCGGCGCATATTTTTTCTATGCCTCGCCTCGTCGTCGAAAAGGCTTATCTGGTAAACCGAGCTTTCGGGTATAAGGTCCGCGCCGCGTATACCAAGGCTTCGGATTGGTTTATACCAATTATAATGCTTTTTAAAAAGTTCCATCGCGGCGGGAACCAGATCGGCTGTCAGATTCGTTGGGCGGCTTAGTTTCATTTGCCTTTCAAATGAGAATAGATCGTTGTCCCTTACGTTGATTTTAAGTGTGGTGGCCTCGAAGCCGTTTTCACGCATTCGCTGCGAGATACTCTCTCCGAGCATATAAAATCCGGCTTTTACGTCGTCGTTCGTTTTTAGGTCGCGGGGCATGGTGTTCGAGTTACCGATGCTTTTAATGTCATCGACGCTTTCGACGTGAGCAAAGGGTGTTATATCATATCCCGCAGCCATAGCCCAGAGCGACTCGCCTGTGATATTCCGCAGGATTTCGCTGATAAATTTCGGATCGCTTTTCGCTAAATCGCCTATCGTAAAAATTTTATAACGATGAAATTTTCTTGTGGTCGCAGGCCCGACGTAAAGCAGGTCTGAAACGGGCAGCGGGTAAACAACTTCCTCACGGTCTTCCGTCCACATTTCGTATATGCTGTCGTTCGGCGCGAGATCGCTGCCTAACTTGGCATAAGGCAGGTTATCTCCTATCCCGATGGAGACGGTGAGGCATAACTGCTTCCATATGGCGTCCTTGATTTCGTGAACGGTTTTACGTACCTCTGTTTTATCTCCGTAAAGCTGTGCCCACATCTCGTCCGACCCGAACGGTCGGATGGTATCAGTATGTTGTAAAACGATTTCACGCATCCGTTTTGAATAGTGCATATACAGCGGATAGTTGGCAGGTATCACGATCAATTCAGGGTAAACGCCGAGCGCCTCCCGTATGGAAGACCCTGTTTTAACGCCGTGTTTCTTCGCGAGCGGCGACTTCGTGAGGACAATACCTTTACGGCTCTCCTGGTCTCCCCCGACTACGAACGCTTTCCCTCGTATCATAGGACGATGCAGGGCCTCGATCTGGCCATAATAATAGTTGGCGTCGATATGGGCGACGGCTTTCTTATAACCGGGCATGATTACTCACTTCCTTATCATATAAATAAAATATTATTCGATTTTATGTAACCTCCGAATAACACTTGACCAACTTCCGGCGTAATGATAAAATGAAATCGGAAGTATGTCAATAGGTAATCGGAAGTTTATCGGGAGGAGTATAAATGACCTTCGGTGAAAAAATAAAAAACGCCCGTATTTCATTAAATTTATCGCAGATAGAACTGGCTGAGAAAGCCGGTATATCCGAACGATCAATATATACATATGAGCAGGCGGGGGTGTTTCCCAGAAAAGCGGTCATCCAAAGGCTCGCAGACGCTTTAAACGTTACGATAATTTATTTATTGGATAATGATGAAACAGACAGGCATAAAAATATAGATAAGGAATTATTCTTTGCCAACGCTAAAAACCGATATGGTTATAAAGGCGTCCGGGAAGCGCAGGAGATTTACGAAAGGGCTGCCGCGTTATTCGCGGGCGGCGAATTGGAAGAAGAAGCGAAAGACATTTTTATGCAGAGCCTGCAGGAAGTATATTTTGAGAGCAAGGCGGAAGCTCGAAAAAAATTCGCTCCTAAAAACCGGAAAAGTAAAAAAATATCAAATAAACAAGGGACTGATAAAAATGTCGTCCATTGACTATATATCGAATACTGTAAACAGGCTTGTAAATAAATACAAGACTCGCGACCCCTTTGAAATATGCAATGCGCTTGATATCCGTATACGCTTAAAAGACTTGGGGCAGGATATCAAGGCATATTATTTTTATCAGTCGCGTATCCGTAATATCGTGATTAACTCACGGGTATCTGAAACCGTCCGGCGAATTTTAGCGGCGCATGAACTCGGGCACGACCGGCTCCACAGGGAGATAGCCATGCTGAAAGGTTTTCAGGAATTGGAAATGTTTGATACAGCCATACCCGCCGAGTATGAAGCCAATCTGTTCGCCGCAGAGCTTTTGATTGACGACGGCGAACTTCTCGGATTATTGAACGATGAAGATAAAACTTTTTTCAGCGTGGCGAAAGAGCTTTACGTCCCGGCGGATTTATTGGATTTCAAGTTCCGCGTGTTAAAACATAAAGGCTACCGGCTCAACGCCCCGATTACCGCATATGGTGATTTTCTTAAAAACGACGTTGCCGGCTGCTTTGAGGCAGATGATTTTAAATTGTGTTAAATGATCAATCTTTCATATGCTACCTGAACTCGTAACGCTTAATAACGGGTTTCGTCACCATCCAGACGCAAGACAGCCCTTTCGGGAATTCCACATAGTCTATTCTGATTTTTTCCACAAGGCGACTGCCATCGGCATATTGCCGTCTATTATTTCAAAGCGGGTCGGCGGCAAGCCTATCTCGGAAAGAAACTCCCAATAACCGTCCGCGTCAAATTCTCTTTTCGGGGCGAATCCTATAAGCCGCCACACGCCGACTGCCGGCCTTGCGAATAACCCGCGAAGACCTTTGAGTAAAGCCACTGTGGTAATGACCGAGCTGCTTGATATTCGCTTTAATTCTTCGGCGGCTTTTTGCGGCTCGTCTATGAGGTGTAGAACCTGCGAGGCGATGACGGTATCATAACTCTCGTCAGGCTCGCCTGTATCAAAAATGCTTTTTTTACTTCACCCTATGTTTGTAATGCCGCGTCTATCCGCTTTTTTCCGGGCGACATTCAACATGCGTTCGGATATATCCGTGCAATGTACATTCCGCGCTTTATCGGCGACAAACAAGCTGACCGACCCCGTTCCGGCGGCGGCTTCAAACACGCTCGCGCCTTTCGGGGTTAATTCACGGACTAAGCGGAGCATACCGTTATACGCGCTGTTTGCCTGCTCCGCTTTATCATAAAACGGAGCGCTTAAATCCCAAAAAGTCATAATGTCTGCTCCCTTTCAACCTGGATTCCCGAAAGTGTAACGATGTGAATAGAAAAAAAGTGTAAAAAAGTGATGAATATAGGAGATTCGTTCAATAAGTAATTGATAAATACCTCGTTATACATTATAATGCCTAACGAGGTGAATATTAAATGACTGTGGTCTATCAAAAGAAAAACAAGACAGGGATTACATATGCTTACGAGAATGAACCTTACTGGGATAAAGAGAAGCAACAATCAAGATCGAAAAGGAAGCTAATTGGTAAAGTAGATCCCGTGTCTGGCAATATAATACCAACACGAGAATATAAAAAGAAAGACAAAGGCAGCGGAGCAAATGTCCCAAATTCGATCCCCATGACAACACTCAAGCGAAGTTTCTACGGTGCGACATATCTGTTGGATCAAATTGGAAGGATTACTGGCGTAGAGGCAGACTTAAAGTCCTGTTTTCCAGATACTTATAAACAGATACTGTCTTTGGCGTATTATTTGATTATGGAGGATAAAAATCCATTGTTCCGCTTTAAAAAATGGGGATTCATCCACAAACACCCATTCGGAGAGGATATCCCGTCCCAACGAAGCAGCGACTTGTTCGCGTCGATATCACCTGGGGCGCAAGCGGATTTTTTCCGGAGGCAAGGTAAGCGACGAATCGAAAACGAATTTTGGGCATATGACACAACAACGATTTCCAGCTACTCCGAAACGCTCCGTCAAGTACAGTTTGGCAAAAACAAAGAGGGTGATGATCTCCCGCAACTGAAACTCCTACTGGTATTCGGTGAGCAGTCAGGCCTGCCGTTTTACTATCGAAAGCTTGCCGGGAACATACCTGACTCAAAAACAGTGAAGCACTTTCTTATCGAACTTGATATCTTGGGGTTCAAAAAGATTAAACTTGTCATGGATCGTGGCTTTTACAAAGAGAAGAATATCAACGATTTATACAAAGAGCACTTCAAATTCCTGATCGGTGTTAAGGTTTCCCTCGTTTTTATCCGCGAAGCGCTTGACAAGGTATATGATGACATACGCTCTTTTGAGCATTATAGCCCCCATCACGATGTGTATGCCTATACAGTTACGTCCGAATGGAGGTATAAGCAGGAACGCCCGTACAAAGGCGACGCATTAAAGGAGAATCGGCGCATCTACATCCATTTGTACTATAACATCAGCAAGGCAGCGGATGATGAGCGGGACATGGATAAGTTTCTTACATCGCTACGGGATGAACTTTTGAACGACAAGCGGATCGCAGGTCACCAAAAACAATATACGGAGTACTTTGAAGTTAAACGCACACCTGTACGCGGCATACAGGTGATGGCTAAAGATGTCGCCATAAAGAAAGCGAAGCGGTATTACGGTTTTTTTGCATTGATCTCTAACGAGAAGATGGATGCATGGACTGCTCTTGATTTATATCGCACTAAAGACGTTGTGGAGAAAGCATTTGGCAACCTGAAAGAGCGATTAAATCTGCACCGCACCCTTGTGTCATCTGAGCAATCGCTTGACGGTAAACTGTTTGTCGAATTTGTTTCTCTTATTTATCTTTCCTATATCAATAGGCGTATGCAAACCCAATTGTTATATAAAGACTATACATTGCATGAAGTGTTGGATAAACTGGATATTATTGAATGTTTTGAATATCCTGGAAAAGACTTGGTCGTTGGCGAGGTTCTTGATAAGCAGAGTAAGCTATATTCCAACCTCGGTGTTGAACCTCCTGCTTTGCCATAAACCAGTTGGTCAAAACCTCGTTATACATTTTGGGAATCCAGGTTATAACGGCGAAAGCCTTTCGTTAAGCCGGATATTTGCTGCGAACAAAAAACGCAGAGGCAGAT
>JAIRUC010000217.1 GCA_031254615.1 Treponema sp.
GGATGCTCAGCGAATGCCGTACCAGTTGCAATAATCGCAACAAGAGCAAGTACCATTACTAACTTTTTCATTAGTAAACTCCTTTTTGTGCCCCTGCTCCTTGTGGCAGGAGATCACTAATTTTTTTTAATGCCTTTCATAGGCATTTTTTACTCCAACGGAGTAATAATTAAACGTAGGTTTGATTTTTACAGTTTTTTTTGTTTATTTGAAAAATGGAAACGGCGAGGATAATTAAGAAGAAAAAACTTGTATTGTTGGTAAAATTGGAAAAAAATTATGTAAAATTAGAAAAATAATTATATTTTGTTAATTATTTAGATTAAAAATAAAACTATATAAAGAATTTGTAGGTTTTTTTTAGATATGTAGCTGTAAATCTATAAGATTTTGTATTTTTGTTAGAATATTACTATTTTCTTACATTACCACTCTATATGTAGTGGAACATATTAATATAACGCTATATATGGTGTAAAAAAAATTGTAATTTTTTTTAAAACCTCTTGATTTTTTTCCGATAAAAATATATATTGCCAATTAAAGGTGCCTAATTTATAGGTACGTTTAAATTTTACTCCGTTGGAGTAATTTCTGTCTATAAAAAAAAGACAGCTACAAATTCAGTGATCTTCTGCTACAGGGGCAGGGTCACAAAAAGGGGTTCTCTAATGAAAAAGAGTATTTCTATTCTGGTGCTTCTCGCGCTTGTAGCGGGGGGAGCTTTCGCACTCGACATGAGCGCCGGCGGCGGTCTGTTATTCGATCTCAGCGGCAACAATGGTGTCGCAGATGGTGACCTTTACATGGGTACACGTATTCTGAGCATCGGCGGTTATGGCTTTTTTGACGCTACTTTTGTGGAAGTGGATGTCAGCTTTGCTTATGGTATGCTGACATATGTTTACGACTTTGGCCCTCTTGGTGACGGTTCAGATGATGCCGGCAGTGCACTGCAGTTAGGTTTCAGCCTCCTCGGCAAGTATCCCATCGATCTGGGTGGTTTCACCCTCTTCCCACTCCTTGGCGTTAACTACAACTTGGTGCTTTCCGCCAGCGACCAGGACGGCAATGACATGGATGATGCCGGTGATATGAGCCAGCTCGGCTTCCTGGCCGGTCTTGGGTTTGATTTACCCCTCAGCGACGCTCTGTATCTCAGAGCGGAAGCAATGTTCAACCTCCGCCTTCCCATGAAAATTTTTGACGATCTGGATTCAGACAACACCACCTTCGGTATGGGTCCCCGTATTAAGGTCGGCGTAGGCTACAAGTTCTAAGACTTGTTACAAGTTCTAGGACTTGTTACAAGTTCGACTTCATAAATTGAAAAATATTTAGAAGTTTGAAAGAAAAAGCCGGACGGTTCCGCCGCCCGGCTTTTTTTTATGCGCGGGGGAGGTTGTTAGCGTGAGTTTTTTCCTTCTTGATTTTTTTCTTTTGTGTGATATATTATAATCATGTTAAAAGTGTACATAGAAACTACGATTTTTAACCGTTTCCTGGAAAATAATCGTGAGTAAACATGGAAACCAAGGAACTTTTTGAAAAAATATCACAAAAAGAAATAGAAGCCTATTCGTCTACTTATGTTATTGAGGAACTTGATAAAGCGTCTGAACCCAAACGGAGTACAATGTTAGATCTTATTACCCAATATAAAATAATTGTCTTAGAAATCGACAAACGAGCTTATGATTTATCTGAAACATATATAGAAATGGGAATAATACCTTTAAAATTCAGGATTGACGGAATACATATAGCAATGGCGGCAATCCATGATTATGGATTGTATTGTCAGCCTAAATTTTCATCATATAAACAAGCTCAAAACAAAAATGGCAACAGAAATCATTCATCGAATGAAAGGGTATAATAATCCATTTATCTGTACGCCAATGGAGGTAATAGAATATGAATAATTTTGAGAACCAGCTGGACGAAATCAGAGTAAATTTATATGAAGAAACGAAAAAGATGAATAAAGAAGACATAATCAGAAATGTAAATTCTCATGCTCAAAAAATTGCACAGGAATTTGGAATAAAAATTGAAAACACAGTTAAAGAAAATTGTTTTCAAACAATGACCATATAAGGATTCCCAATCGCCAACCGCTCACAAAACTGTTACCTGTAAATAACCCTATACACCAACAGCCCGACATATTCATGCAATGCTAACCAGGAATTATACAGTTCGTTCATTCTTGGCGTAAAACTGAAAAAATCATATTTGCGGCCGCGGTCGCATTTGTAATCCGTAGGAGCGGCGATAACTGATATTCCATTGCGGTTAAAGCAATAAACACTGCGCTTAACGTGATATGCCGATGTAACCAGAACGGCTTTTTCAATTCCAAGTTTTGCCGTTTCCCTTGCGTTCTCCCATGTGTTCCGGCTTGCGGTTTCCATGATAAGCCGTTCAAAGGGGAGCCCCAAAGAAACAAATAACCTGCCTGCCGTTAACGCTTCCGACTCCTGATTGTACTCAAAAACCTTTCCTCCGGAAAAAACAAACGGAACGTCAAACGTGTCACGAAGCGAAAACGCGTATACAGCCCTTTTCATCGCGTCTGATGTAAGGGTATCCTGGCCCGCCGCTCCGGCTTCCGGCGAACCTATAACCGTTCCGTTGCCAAGAATAACAATAGCCTGCGGCCAATCTTTTTTAAATTCCGGCGACAAAGGCGGATACGCGTTTTCCAGAGGTTTCAGCAATAAATCGGAAACAGGCTGAGTAGACAATAAATATAAAAATAACAGTACAAGAATGGGGAAAAATTTCTTTTTGCGCGGCAGGAAAATTACAAGAAACAAAAGTACAATGATAAAACATCCCGGAGGAAGAATAAAAACCGTAAAAAGTTTTGAAAGAACTATCATTGTATCTTTATAAACTCTCCTACCCTTAAAGGAAGTATGTTATCTGCAAGTTCCGGGTTTTGTTCAATAGCCCTGTCAATTTCCAATAACGGATAAGTCAGCGGCTCGTCGCTCAGACTGATAACGCCAAAATGCATAGGAATCGAAAACTTCGCTTTTACTTCCTGCGCCGCCGCCAGGAATTCCTTTACGTTCATGTGCACATAATGCATAAACCAGCGCGGCTCGTAAGCGCCCACCCCAATGATCGCGTAATCAACATCCCAGCGGTTTCCGAATTCCTTAAACCCGATAAAATAACCAGAGTCGCCGGAAAAATAAACTGTCTTTGATCCTTCAATCATGTAGCCGCCCCACAAGGTACTGCCGCCCTTCTGCCATAACCGCCGCGACCAGTGCTGTGAGGGCAAAAAAGTATATTTAATATCATCAATAGTAATGTCCTGCCACCAGCCAAGTTCGTGTACTTCCTTTGCGCCGTATCCTGAAACAAGTTTTTTAAGGCCGGCGGCAACAATAAAAACCGCGTCTTTTTTCGCAAGCTGTTTTACCGAGTATTTATCAAGATGATCATAATGATTGTGGCTGATCAGCACCACCGGCCTTTGCGGAACTTTGGAAAAATCAAATTTAATTTTTTCTTTTTTTCGTACTATCATCGCCGCATTGGAAAAAAACGGGTCTGTAAAAATTGTCTGACCGTTCATTTTGATAATCATTGAAGCGTGCCCTGCGCTGGTAATGCTGTCAAAAGTGTTATCTGAAAGATAGGAATAATCATTTGTCACAGTGCCGTATTTCTCACGCGGCGGCTCTTCAAACTGCTCTTTTTTTCCAAAAGGAGAATATCTGCCCTTCATTTTTTCTCTTTGCAGCCACGGGTTAAAAAAAGTACCGTTAGGTGCAACATTATTGGCGTACAAAAGAGAGACATCCGGCGCGTGAGTTTTTTCATACCACTCATCTTCGGAAAATTCAGGCACAGTGGACGCGCATTTGGAAAAAGATAAAATCATAATCAATATAGAACATAAAAGCAGTTTCTTCTTGAAAACCACTTTTTATATCCCCAACGCCTTTTTAAAGATAATTTCCATCTCATCGATCAACGGCCTTGCGTCAATATCCAAAAGCAGTCCCTTCTTCCTGTAATAGTCGATTAATGGAGCTGTCTGCTCGCGGTAGACTTCAAGCCGTTTTTGGATCGCTTCCGGCCTGTCGTCATCACGAATATAAATTTCCCCGCCGCAATGATCACATTCATCTTCTTTTTTAGGTTTGTTAAAAATCGCATGAAAATTGAAACCGCATTTTTTGCAGACTCTCCGCCCGCTTAAACGCTCAATTACATTCGGATCGGGAATATCGAAATTCACAACTTTATCCACTGCTGAAAATGTAGCCAGCGCTTCCGCCTGCGGAATGGTGCGCGGGAAGCCGTCCAAAATATAACCGTTCTTGACATCATCCTGAGCAAGCCGCTCTTTAACAAGCGCGATTGTTGTTTCGTCGTCTACAAGTTTTCCCTCATCAATTATGGATTTAACTTTCAGCCCCAGCGGAGTCTGCGCCGCTATTGCCGCGCGAAAAATAGAGCCGGTACTTATCTGAGGCACACCAAGCGCCTGTACAGCCCTGACAGCCAAAGTCCCCTTTCCCGCGCCCGGAGGGCCTAAAAAAATTAATTTCATTATTTTCTCCTTAATTTATATAATATAACTATAACTATAAAATTAACAAGTAGACAAATATTGAAAAATAACTGCTTTTTTGCCGGAAAGAAGGATGGGGACTCTTGTCTTAAGTTCAAAAGAAGAGGGGATTTCATTCTGAAAATCAACATTACTTGCGCATAACAAAACAACCCTTCCGCCTTTTTTGAGCAGTTTGTCAAAAACTTTAAACATTTTTTTATATAAATCGCTTTTGTTTATTTCGCGGTACTCTCCCCATGGAGGGTCTGTAATAATTGCGTCTATGCTTTTTTCTGGAATAAGGGAACCTAGTTTGGAAAAATCGTTTTCGTAAAAAATAAAGTCTTCCTTTTTACGATTTTTAAATCTTGTTGTCGTATATTGCGCGGCTTCCCTGTTGTTGTCACATGCGATGAATTTTGTTATATGAAAATATTTTAACGCCGCGTCGGGAATTGAGCCGTAGCCGCAAAACGGGTCAAGAGCCGTATCGCTGTGGACAATTTGCGCAAACTGGCACAATGTCCAAGCAAGAGGCGGCGGCAGCTCTCCCTTGTGAAGCGTTTTTTCCCATGAGGGACGCAGTGTAAGGCGTTTCATAAAAACTGAAAAGTCACTTTGAGTTTTTTCGCTTCTGTAGAAAACCCAGAACTCCGTATCGGGCAGAGCGCGGTTCACTTTAAGGCCTGAAAAACGGGAGATATAGTTTTCGGTATCCGCCCTCAGTTTTTCGTCAATTGCCGCCGGCTTATTTTCGTCAGAGATAACAATTCTAAAAGTGTGAATTTTTTTGCTGTTATTGCAGATAATTTCATCGGCGGCATTATTTTTTACCGCCGCCCTAATGTGCTTTTCCAGCGCGATTTTTGTCTGAGCGCCGCCGTTATCAGCATGATCCATGACGCTTATTACGGCAAATATATTGTTAAAGCAAAAAAAATTGAGTTTATCGTAACTTGTATCCGTTTCAAACAAAACAGCGCCGTCAAGCAGTTTGTGAATCTTTGCGTCAGAAAGCCGCTCTTTTACAACATCCGCGATCACACTCTGTAAA
>JAIRUC010000287.1 GCA_031254615.1 Treponema sp.
CGGTAAATCAGGCTTTTCATATAATAAATAATATGCCTATTAAGTTGAGACAGGCAAGATTATTTCCTGGTAAGTGATAGTTGTTGAGTTCATGCAAGCATTTAACAAACGGTTAAATAGCTGCCCGGAAAATTGCCGGCGGTTAAACCGAAAACAAAACTCATCAAGATATGCCTGTAAATGTTTTTCTCCAATACCATGATATGTTCCCACTATATATGCCTTCACATTCCCTATTACTTGATGAAGCCATTTTAAATGCTCAGGGTTTTCCTCTATCCCAAACCGTTCAGCCTCATGTATATATAACCGGTCTTCAAACGCCTTCTTATATGAACTATATTTATCGGATCTTATTATAGACCCTTCTTGTATATGCTTCTCTGTAAAATCACGTATCGATTGACCGGTTATATCATTCAGTATTTCCATCTTTAAAAACTCAGGACAGCCTTCTTCGTTAACAGACAATGCCGCTTGAATCGGCGTTTTTTCGGTTCCACGGCCTCTTTTCCCCCCGCTTTTACTACCTCCAATGTATGTTTCATCTGTTTCCACTATACCCGCAAGTAAATAACGGCTGTCTTGTCCTCCCATCGCATGCCGTATTTTTTGTAGCATTAACCATGCTGTTGGATAACTTACACATAATTCCTTTTGCAAACGAAGCGCCGATACGCCTCTTTTATCATAGGCAGCCAGATATATCGCCCAAAACCATTTATATAACGGCGTGTGGCTCCCGTGCATGATTGTCCCCGCTGTTAACGATATCTGATGCCCGCATTTACACTCATAAACATTTCTGGTAGTGATTTTATAAAAATCCTTACTGCCGCATATTGGGCATGTTAAACCTTCAGGCCATCTTATTTTGAATAAATGGTCACGGCAAGCATCATTTGTTTGAAACCGTTGTTGAAATTCCAGGATATTTATACTCTCTTGTTGAGCCATTTTTTCCTCCCAATGACAGAATACAACTTTTTGTTACCTGTATCAATTTAATAGGCAAAAAAAACAAAAAGGAATTATTGAGGAATCTACAAAAGCAACTATGAAAGAAGACGATCTGACCCGTCTGTTCGAGGAGGTATTGTATTCAGCGAAACAGGATAATCCACTACTCACCGAAGATCTCGAGCCACTGGATCTAACCGGGACTCCGTTCTCGATGCAGGAGTCGGGGTCGACCAGCGGAAGGATACTTCGTAGAGATCCGGTGGATGAGTTCATAGGGTTGTATCTTCGGGATTCTTCATCACACTATAAGTAGGATTTATCAAAACTTTTGGCAATAAGGCCCTACCTAATAGGTAAGATCCTTAATTACAACTTTTTTGAAAATAACTCTCTACCTTAATAGGTAGATATTATCAAAAAAGTAGTAAATAAAAAAGGTCACCCTGTAAGGTGGAATTCGGCCTAAAACTGAGGCGTGGTCGCTCATAGAATGGAAGTTTACTACTGTCCGGCGGGAGGGTCAAGGGCTGAAAGAGAAAGAGCAGAAATTAAATTAAAACACCGTGTGCTCAGTGTTTCCTCAAGCTATCGTAGATAGCAGTAATCTGTGGTTAAATTCTTAGAAATCTTCATATAGAAAACTAGAAAACTTCTATTTAGAAATCTTCTAACGGCTCGTCTTTGTCGGCCATATCCGGAATGACGTAAACCAGCGAGCCGCTTTTTCGGACTCTGAGTTCGGCAAAGCCTTTTGTTACAAGAGTGTCAAGGATTTTTTTTGATTCATCAATTGTGATATTTGCGCTCAAAGCCACTTCGCTGACCGTGAGGATACCGTTGCTTTCTTTTGCCAGTTTAAGGATTACCCGCTCGGGACTTTCCTTTTCATGGTTTTTGCCGTTTACAACATTATATTGTGCGTCGCTTCCGTAACGCCAGTTTTCCTGCCGCTCCTCGCGCCTTGCCGGATTTTGCGAACGGCGTTCATAAAGGGCGTTCCTGAAATTCGCCTCCCGCACCTGACCGGGCAGGGTGAAAAAATCAAAAACAGAGCCAATCATGCCCAAACCGCCGGTAAACATCCATAGAAGCCCGGTCGGTATTTTCCCCAGATAAAAGCGGTGAAAACCAAGAGCGCCGCAGCCGGAGAACAGCCATAAAAGATAGGCAATACCAACACTGTACATAAGTTTATTTTATAACAAATTTTTTGGAATTTTTCTAGGGTGTTCACAATAAAGAGAAATGATAAAACAACAGGAATAGCGTATTTACAAATTTACAAACAAGGTATATAAATATATTATTACATAAAGAGGATCTTATGTTTGTAAAAAAAAATGATGTTAAACAATCTCCCCAGGACAGTCTTGGTATAGAATCATTACTATCGGAAAGCAGGCGTTTATTGGCGGAATATAAGGTAAGAGGTTTATCTATCAACATGCCAAACGCCGGCGTTTCACCAAAAATCAAAGAGATATTTGAAAATTTATCAGAAGCGATTCGCATTAATCAGGATGAGGTGCAGTATAACATTATGAAATTCCAGCTTGCAAATAAAGCGCTGGATACCGGTCTGTGGGATATGGATGTGGTGGCGGGCGATCCCGCGAACCC
>JAIRUC010000303.1 GCA_031254615.1 Treponema sp.
TTCGTTAAACGGCATACCAGTAACGGTTGTTTCGCAGGTGCGCGCAAAGGACATCGCCGAATTGCAGAGAATCAACTTTTCCATGCCTCATCCCGAAGGATACCGCAAAGCTCTGCGCCTGGCGAAACAGGCGGAAAAATTCCGCCGTCCCGTTATCTGCTTTATTGACACTCCCGGCGCTTTCTGCGGAGTAGGCGCGGAAGAGCGGGGGCAGGGTGAAGCGATTGCGCGTAACCTTCACGAGTTCATGATGTTAAAAACTCCGGTAATTTCCGTTGTTCTGGGAGAGGGCGGCTCCGGCGGAGCGCTCGCTCTTGGCGTCTGCGACGAGCTTGCCATGCTGGAAAACGCCCTGTACTCGGTTATTTCGCCGAAGGGCTTTGCTTCTATTTTATGGAAAGACGGCTCAAGAGAAAGGGAAGCTGCCGAACTTATGAAAATTACGGCGGAAGACCTTAACCGTTTCGGCGTTTGCGATAAAATCATCGCAGAGCCGGAAGGAGGCGCCGCGAAAGACATAAACTTTACCGCGCAAAACATCGCCTCGTGGCTTGGAGAAACCGTTAACAAGTTGACAAAAGGAGACTTCAACGGTCTCCCCGAAAAACGGTATCAGAAGTTCAGGAAGATTGGAGTGTTTACTGAATAGGGAGTAGTAAGTAGGGAGTAGGGAGTAGAGGTGTTGTTTGTAAGCAGAGTGGGTTGTCAACACGCTGAGTCTACGAACAGCAATTCTACTCCCAACTTCCTATTCCCCACTCCCTACTAAGGAGTTACTTTGGATTATAAAAAAACACTGTTATTATTGATTGACGTACAGAATGATTTTTGTCCGGGCGGCGCGCTTGCGGTTGAGGACGGCGATGGGGTAGTACCGCCTCTTAACGCGTTAGCTGACGTAATCGCCGCGAAGGGGGGACGTGTCGCCGCTACGCAGGACTGGCATCCTGCAGGCCACGTTTCTTTTGCTTCATCATATTCCGGTCCCAAGATAGGGGACACTGTTGATACCGCTCTTGTGAAGGGGCAGGCGCTTTGGCCTGACCATTGTGTTCAGGGGACAAGTGGCGCGGCTTTTCACAAAGATTTAAATTTAAATCCCGTTTCAATGATTATACGCAAAGGTTTTCGCGGGGAGCTGGATTCCTATTCCGCGTTTTTTGAAAATGACAGAAAGACTGCGACAGGGCTGGAAGGCTGGATAAAATCTCTTGGGATTGAGACGGTTATCATGGGCGGGCTCGCTACGGATTACTGCGTGTTTTTCAGCGCAATGGACTGTAAAAGAGCGGGATTTAAAACTGTTATTGCAAGCGACGCTGTCCGTGGCGTAGGTTTTCCCTCAGGATCGATAGAGGTGGCTGTCAGCGAAATGAAATCTAGCGGCATAGAATTTTTTACATCTAACGAATTGCTGGTATAAATGGAAAGTTCCGCTCTTTTTACAGATTTTTACTCTCTTACAATGGCTCAGGGGTACTGGAAACGCGGTCAGAATGATCGCGCGGTATTTGAGATGTTTTTTCGTGAGCAGCCGTTTAACGGCGGTTACGCGATATTTGCTGGTCTTGAAACCCTGCTGGAAAAATTAACAAACTTTTCTTTTTCTGACGATGATATCGTGTATCTGAAAAGTTTAAATGTCTTTGAAGAGGGATTTATAAACTTTCTAAAATCTTTTCGTTTTAAAGGGGCTCTGTGGGCGATGGATGAAGGAACTGTCGTTTTCCCGCAGGAACCGCTGATCAGGGTGGAAGGCACTCTTATTGAATGTCAAATAATCGAAGGGCTAATCCTTAACATTATCAATTTTCAAAGTTTAATTGCGACGAAAACCTGCCGTATTTGGCTTGCCGCCAAAAAAGGAAAATTGATGGAATTCGGAATGCGCAGGGCGCAGGGGCCTGACGGGGCGATTTCCGCGGCAAGGGCGGCTTTTATAGGCGGCGCTTCGGGGACAAGTAACACTCTTGCTGGTAAAATTTTTGGCATACCCGTAATGGGAACAATGGCCCATTCGTGGATTATGTCATTTAACAGTGAGGAAGAGGCATTTGACGCGTATGCCGCCCTTTATCCGGATAGGTCGATCTTTCTTATTGACACTTACGACACGTTAAAAAGCGGTATACACAGTGCGATTAAAGTTGGAAAAAAACTTGCCGCCAAGGGGAAAAATTTTGGGGTGCGCCTTGATTCCGGGGACATTCAGTATCTTTCTACCGAAGTCAGGCGGCTGCTTAATGAAGCGGGTCTTCGTGACGCGTTTATCACGGTTTCCAACGACCTTGATGAAAATATTATCGAAATGCTTGTAAAAGAAGGCGCCCCTGTTGACAGTTGGGGTGTGGGAACCAGAATGGTAACGGGCGGAAATGTCGCGGCCTTCACAGGCGTTTACAAGTTGACCGCACGGCTGGAAGGGAACACCGCCGTCCCCGTAATGAAATTTTCCGATAACCCAGAAAAAAACACGAACCCCGGCGTTAAGCAGGTTTGGCGTATTTGGGATCAAAACGGAGAGGCTGTCGCTGACATCCTCGGTATTGACGGCGACGATGACGGCAAGCCGCAGGCGGGCCAGCGCTGTTGTTTCTGGCATCCGTCCGCCGACTATCGCCACTTTTTTTACAATGTCGACAGCGCCGAAGCGCTGTTAAAGAAAAGGATAGAAGGCGGCGCAATTACCTCAGAACTGCCGTCGTTAGACGCAATTAAAGCCCACGCAAACGCCAACCTTGACCGCTTTGACTCAACTTACAAGAGGCTGTTAAACCCACATATTTACAAAGTGTCGATAACGGAAAAACTCCGCCTGTTAAAGCTGGATTTGATTGAGAAGAATTTGATACAGAAGCAGAATTAATAACTTCTAAAAAGACCTCACATAAAAAACTAACCATAAAGGTCTATTGAAAATAAACCCTTTTCGCTGTAGAATTTGCGGGCATGACCGAATTTGTCCATCTCCACGTTCATTCCGATTATTCTCTGGCAGACGCCGCTGTTTCGGTGCATAAACTGGCGGATAGGGCGGAAGAATTGGGGATGACCCACCTTGCTCTGACAGACCACGGTAATATGTTCGGCGCGATGGACTTTATCGGCGCGTGTAAAGAAACAATAGCTATAGTTGATGACGAAGAAAAGCATGAAAAACGAAAAAATCCTATAAAGCCGATTATCGGCTGCGAGGTATATGTTTCTCCCGGCTCCCGCTTTGAAAAAAGAGGTTCTGAAAATGAAAACAGATTCTACCATCTTGTGCTTCTTGTTTCCAACCGCGAAGGTTATTTCAACCTTGTTAGACTCTGTTCACTTGCGTATACGGAAGGTTTTTATTACAGACCCAGAATAGACGAAGAACTTTTATCAAAATATCACGGCGGCCTGATTGCGCTCTCCGCCTGCGCTTCGGGAGAGATTCCAAGGCTTATTCAGGCAGGTAAACTTGTCGAAGCCGAAAAGAAGGCGCTTTCCTACCGCGATCTTTTTGGCAAGGACGAAAATGAAAATCCAAATTTTTATCTTGAAATACAGGATCACGGTATTCCGTCCGGAGGTCTAAGGGGCAGTGAGTTATCCCAAAAGGATATTAACAAAGCTGTCGCGGATATTTCGCGCAAGACCGGCATTCCGCTTGTTGCAACTAACGATGTGCATTACCTTAACCAGGACGATCATATAGCGCATGACGCCCTGCTGTGTATAGGGACAGGAAAAGTCCGCACCGAAGAAAAACGAAAAAAATACTACGGGGATCAGTTTTATTTTAAAACAGGCGATGAAATGGCCTCTCTTTTTCCCGAGTATCCGCAGGCAATTTCAAATACAGTTCTTATAGCAAACAGATGTAACGCCGATATTCCCGAAATCTCTGTTAAACAACTGCCCGAATACCTGCCCGAATTTGTAATTCCCGCCGGCTTTGAATCAACAGATGAGTATTTAAGGCATCT
>JAIRUC010000011.1 GCA_031254615.1 Treponema sp.
GGGAATTGAGAGCGTCTTTTTAACAGCACAACTGCACATGATTTTTTTTTCAAATTGCCGCTAAATCCGTGTCGGCGGTAATGAGCGTTCCGATGCTTCTTCTGGCCGCGACCATATAAAACATATCGTAAATTGAATGTTTGTTTTTTTTTCCTTCGGAAAAAGCCTCTTGCCATATTTCTTTGCTGTCGATAAATTTATCTATATATTTGATGCCGTTCTGTATATACTTCACACATTCGTCTTCGGTATATATTTTTGCCTTATGGTATTTCCACAGGGTGTTTGTTAATTCACTAACGTATAAGTCAGGAGCTATTACAAGCGCCCCCGCCTGCATAACTCTGGAAAATTCATCGACTTTTTCTTTTTGCAGTAAAATTTCCACTGCGCCGCTTACATCAATTACCACAGTCATCTCGCCCTGTCCTCACGAATCAGTTTAACAACATCAATGTCTTTTGCGGCTTGCGGAACAATCCGGCTATTGCTTTCTTCAAGCGCCAGCCGCCTCCTTTCCTTGTTAGAAACTTCTTCGTTAAGCCCTTTTTTTATCAGAACAATGGTTTGTTGGGCAATTGTCCTGTTCTGCCTGCGGGCTTCAAAGGTTATTTCTTCATAAATATCTTCGGGGAAATCCCTTACCTGCAATAACGGCATACGCGCCTCCACTTCATACAATATACATACTTTTTCCATACTTGTCAAACAGGGTAAGACCTCAACCTTTTAATAGACAATACGAAATATTGAAATTTTTACCTTTTTCCTGTTAAAATTACCCCATGGCGCATGAAAACATAGCCCCGACAAAGAGTAATCTCATCAAGGTAAAAGAAAGACTGAATATCGCGCAGGAAGGGTATGACCTTCTGGAGCAGAAGCGGGAGATTTTGGTCAGCGAGCTGATGCGCAAGGTGGAACAGGTAAAAATACTGGAACGGGACCTTGATAAAAGCGTGGAAACGGCTTACCCCTGCCTGAAACGGATGCTTGTGGTTGTGGGAAGGAAACGGGCGCAGGAATTGGCGCAGAATGTCTCCTATTCGTTTGAATTAACCGAAAAGCAGGTAATCGCCGCCGGGATGAGGCTGCCCGGGCTGGAAGTCAGCCTTCCTGCGGTAGAATTAAAGTATTCTCCGGTAAATTCATTTGCAGAATGTGATGAAACTGTGTTAGAATTCTTTAAACTGCTCAAAATATGTACGGAGTTGGCGGCAATCAGGACTATCGCGTGGAGTTTAGCGCGGGAGGTCAAGCGGACACAGCGGCGGGTTAATGCCCTCGAAAAGATGGTTATTCCCACCGCAAGCGAAACTAGGACATATATTGAATCGGTGCTGGAAGAAAGGGAAAGAGACGCTTTCTTTACCAGTAAGCTGCTAAAAAAGAGAGGAGTTTCGACCCCGTCAACATGAAGCCGTTTATATCGAACATTGTAATTGCCGTTACGGGCACAGACGCCTCAATACTGGCGGCGAAGTACGCTATTGTTATGGCAAAGACATACAACTGCAAATTGTCCGCTGTCTATGTTGTGGATACGACGACAATTAAACAGCTTATGTTGAGCAGGATTTTTTTACAGGAAGAAGGGACCGAATACGAAAAAAGCCTTGAAGCCAACGGCGTCCGTTATCTGACATTTGTGGAAGACCTTGCAAATGCAAAAGGCGTTAAAGTTGAGAGGATTATGCGCAAGGGTACGATATATACGGAAATCCTCACCGTAGCGGATGAAAAAAAAGCCGACTTAATTCTGCTTGGCGGATGGGAGAGGGATACGCAAACAAAGGATATAATCGGCCATTCACACAGGGAAATAATGGCGAATGCGAAATGTTCGGTGGTTCTTGTAAAAGAGCCGGAAATCGATCAAATATACAAACATCTATAAGGAAAAATTATGAGAATAGCAGTTGTTAGCGCACCGGCGTCAAGAAAAGCGCCGCCTGAATATATTAAGGCTCTTGTAAAGGGAATGGAATCCATGGGGCATCGTGTGGACATTGTCGATGCATGGACGGAAGACGGAATGAGACTTCCCGGTTACGAATATATAGCTGTAGTTACGGAGCCTGTTTCCGCTTTTTCGGGAAAGATTCCCGCAAACATTACAAAAGTGCTTTCCGCCGGAAGTTCCGTTGCGGGGAAAAAGAGCGCAGCGTTTGTAAAAAAGTCAGGCCTTTTTACCAGCCGCGCCATTTCCAACCTGATGAAAATAAAAAAAAAAGAAGGCATGGTTGTAAACTGGAGCGACATTTTATTAAGCGGCCCTCATGCCGAAGCTCTTGGAAAACATATTGGCGCATGATGACTATGTCACCTAACTGATTATTATGCATAACACTGAAAAATTAGTTAATTACTACGATCTTCTGGGCGTTAAGCAGGACTCATCTTCTTCACAGATAAAAAAAGCGTTCCGTGAAAAGGCAAAACTGCTTCATCCTGATATTACAGGTTCCGCAGGGTCCGAAACGATGCGGAAACTTATCAGCGCTTACGAAATTCTTTCCAGCCCGGAGCGCCGTTCTGAATACGACAGGGTATATTCACGCTTTATAAAAAAAGCCGGTTTTAATTACCGCACATGGCTGAACGAACAGGAAGACCCGGTAAGTCAGGCAAAACTTATCTTCTTTGAACTCTTGCAGCTTGAAGAAGATCAGGCGATTGCGATCTGGCGGAAAAACGGCGGCCTTGATTTCCGTCTGGATAAACATCTGGACAAAGAAGACTGGATGGACTGCCAGTTCATTCTTGCCGAAGAACTGGAAAAGCGCGGCTTTTATTACGAAGCGTTCAGGCTGTTAGCCGCCATTCTTGCCGAAGAGCGCCGCCGTCCGTATTTTAAGCTCTTTACAGTCGAAATTGAAAAGTTTATAAAAATGATCGTCAGGCAAAAATTAAGAGCGCAGGTAAACGAAGAAACATGGATCGACTGCATGGAAACAATGATAAATCTTGGCTTTTCGGCTAATGATAAAAAACGCTATATACGATCTATGGCGGACACACTGGAAAAAATGAGAGCGTAAAATGATTAGAATCAAAAACGAAAAACAAATCGACGGCATCAGAAAATCATGCAAGATGCTTTCCGCCATGTACCGCGAGTTAATTCCGCAGGTAAAGCCGGGCATTCAAACCATCGACATCGATCACTGGGTAACCGGCTGGATAAAAAAAGCTGGAGGAAGGCCTGTCTTTTTGGGATACGTTATAAAGAAAAAACCTTTCCCCGCTTCGATTTGCATTTCGATTAACGAAGAAGTAATCCACGGCATTCCTTCCAAAAGGCGCATCCGCGAAGGCGATTTGGTGTCGCTTGACTGCGGAATTGAACTTGACGGCTATATCAGCGATCAGGCCGTAAGCGTTGAAGCCGGCAAAGTAAGCGGGAAGGTGCATGACCTGAATGTCGTTACAATGGAATGTTTGTACCGGGGTATCGAGGCGGTAAAGGCCGGTGACAGGCTTTTGCAGGTTTCACGCGCCGTGGAAAGCCACGCGAAAAAAATGAAGTACGGGATTGTGCAGGAATACTGCGGTCACGGAACAGGGCTGGAACTGCACGAAGACCCGCAAGTGCCGAATTATCCCCACGGGCCGAATCCCAAAATGAGCAACGGCATGGTTTTCGCCATTGAACCGATGATCAACATGGGAACGGCGGATATAGAACTTCTTGACGACGAATGGACAGTTGTGACCGCCGACGGACAAATTTCGGCGCATTGGGAACATACGCTTGCCGTTTTTAACGGACGCACGGAGATTTTGACGGATCCGCTTGAGAGTTTGGTATTTGGGTAAGTTTAAAAGAACCTCATGTAAAGCCCTTCCGTGCTGGCATGTGTTGGGCATACATTTTCATGACACTTTCGAGGAAATCGGCAAGTAAAAAAGAAAAATTTTTTCTGTAACTATTCTATACACTCATGAATTTTGATATTATTAACAAAACGCAAGGAGTTATTATGAACATCATACAAAAACTATCTTCAAAGAATCTTTTTATCTTCAATTTGGTCCTTATCGGGGCCATCTTTGGTTTTTCTCTGGCCTTTTTATCGTTTTCGTGCTCTACGCCAAAAACGCAGGTAAAGGCGCAGGAAAGTCCGGTAATAATCCCGGAAGACGCTCTTGCCGTAGCGGAGGGACTTCAGACCGTCTTCCGTTCGGTGTCGGAAAAAGTGCTGCCTTCCGTAGTGGAGCTTAAAACTGTCTCCGTCAGGCGTCAACAACTGCCCAACATTCCCGGTATCCCGTGGGATTTCTTTTTTGGACCGCGCGACCGTGAGCGGGGCGGACAGGAACGCGAATACCGCTCTCAGGGTCTGGGGTCGGGAATTATTGTCAGGTACAAAGACGGAACTTATTACGCCCTTACAAACCACCATGTTGTAGACGGAGCGTCGGAAATAAAAGTCTCTACAAGGAACGGGAAGGAATATTCCGCAGCCCTTGTTGGAAGCGACGAACGCAAAGACCTCGCGATGGTCTCTTTTAAAACAACCGACAGCTATCCGCTTGCTGTGCTTGGCGATTCCGACAAAGTGGCGGTTGGGGATTGGGCAATAGCGATGGGTAACCCTCTTGGGGAACAATTTTCATTTTCCGTAACATTGGGAATTGTAAGCGCTCTGGGGCGTACAGGCGGTCCCGGCGGAAACATCAACGATTTTATTCAGACGGACGCTCCCATTAATCAGGGAAACTCCGGCGGCCCTCTTGTTAACATACGCGGAGAAGTAATCGGCATTAACACATGGATTGCGAGTAACACTTCCGGCGGCGGCAATGTCGGGCTTGGTTTCGCGATTCCAATTAACAATACAAAACGTTCCATAGATGAATTTATTTCGACAGGGTCGATCAGTTACGGATGGCTTGGCGTTTTATTGATAGAACCCGGCAAGGAAACAATCGAAGGTTTAGGCCTCGACGGGAAACGCGGCGCACTGGCCGTTCAGGTATTTATCGACTCCCCTGCCGATAAGGGAGGAATAAAACCCGGAGACTTTATTACCCATGTAAACAGCAGGGAAGTAAGAGGCGTCCAACAGCTTCAATTGATTGTAGGCGACTTAAAACCCGGCGACAGAGCGGAGTTTACAGTCATCAGGGATAAGAAGCCGATGGATATTCAGGTGCGTATCGAAGCGCGTACAGAACAGGTGTCGTCAGATAACAGAAAACTGTGGCCAGGCGTAAATGTAGTTCCTTTGAACGACCAAATCAGGGAAAGCCTGGAGCTTGATAAAAACGCAAAAGGGCTTTATGCAGTCGATGTTACATCCGGCAGCCCTGCCGATATTGTCGGTCTGCGCCGCGGGGACAGAATTTTGTCAGTCAACGGCGAAACCACCGGCGATATATCCGCGTTTTTCAAAGCGTTACGCGAAAAAACCAGCAGCGAGCTGTGGTTCGGCATTGAGCGCGGCGACGCTTCGCTTGAGTCGTTGAGATTTAAACGTTAGGTGTCAACATGAAAGACCGGCCGCTTGCTTCTGTTTTGGTCGTAATTGAATATGTCCGTGTTAAAGCGGCGTTCTGCCTCCAGCGTGGTGGGTGGGCCGTGTCCGGGCAGTACGGTGTAATCGCCGGGAAGTGAAAGAAGACGGCTGCGCAGGTTATTCATCTGCGTAGCCGATCCATAAGCGCTGGCAGTACTGCCCACAAGACCGGCTGTAAGCACATCGCCGGTAAAAAGCATATCGTCTACCCGGTAAACAACAGAATCTGCCGAATGTCCCGGTATTGAAATAACCTCGACCTTAAAACCGCCAATTATTAACCTATCACCGTCTTTTACTGTGGTTGCCTTATGATCCATAATACTTTGATTTACGGCAAAAACTTCGGCGTTGTATATGCGCAATAATGTGCGCAAACCACGCACATGGCTAAGATGATCGTGGGTTATTAACACCGCTTTTACATCCATGTCATTGTTTTCAATTGTCTCCAAAATTATATTTTCTATACTTCCGGGATCGACAATAATCGCGGCATTTGATTGTCCGGGCTTGACTTTATCCGCTCCAAAAACATAGCAGTTACTGAAGCCAAAAGAACAATATTGATAAAAAAGTTTCATTCTTCTTCCATTTCAAATACAGCCTCGGCAGTATTTGATGACTTAAACAAAATATCTTTTTGTTTTGCGCTGACAAAATAAACCTGTTTTAAATTGCAGTTAACAAATGTTGTCCTGTCCAAATCTGCGCTGATAAACCGGCTGTTGTATAAATTTGAGCTGTTAAAACAAGAATCATTTATTGCCGCTCCTTCAAAATTAACATGTACAATTTCCGAACCTTCAAAATTGCAATTACTAATGCCTGTTCCGGCAAATGATACAAATTGAAGGTCCGATTTTGAAAAATCACAATCGTTAAATACCGCAAAATCAAAAAAACTCATACGAACCGTAACACCGGAAAAATTACAGCGTGTAAAAGAAGCGTCTTTAAAATTACACCCATAAAAATTATGCCCGGAAAAATCGGTATCTTCAAAACGTACACCTGCGGCACAATAATCCTTAATAGACTTATTTTCTTCGATAAATTCGCAGATATGGAGGTATTCACGTTCGGGGTTTGCCCAATGTGTGAAACAAAGATTATAACCTGTAATCGCGGGCCTTCCGCAGCCGGCGGCACACGGGTTAATTTTAAACATCTTGTTTGTAAGTTTATCATATTATCGACTTTACAACCAGTCTTTCAAAGGTTAAAATAAATTATGTGTTGGTATTGCGGTTCTCCGATTACAGATGAAGAGCCAATCGGCCGTTCCCTTCGCTGTAACAACTGCGGCAAGGATTTGCGCGCCTGTAAAAATTGCCGCTTTTATCTCTCCGGCGCACGCGGCGATTGCCGTGAGAGCAGCGCAGAACCGCAGGCGGATAAGGAGCGGGCGAATTTCTGCGACTGGTTTTCTTTGGATAAAAAATACCGTTTGCAAAGCGCGGGACAGCTTGACCAGCAGAAAAAATCCAATGCGTCAAGAGCGGCTTTTGACAACCTGTTTAATTAATTATGGATAACAGACCTGTACTTTTCCTTGACTCAGGTATCGGCGGAATTCCTTATTGCCGCGATTTTCTAAAGCGCAATGCGCAGGAAACTGTTTACTACATTGCAGACCGCGAAAATTTTCCGTACGGGCCGCGCTCAAAGGAAGAAATTGCTTCGATTTTGATTTCGCTTACGAAAGAACTGCTTAATAAAATCAGCGCAAAACTTGTTGTCATTGCGTGTAACACCGCGTCCATTTCCGCTCTTTCGCCGTTACGCCAAAAGTTTCCGCAGCTTCTTTTTGTCGGGACAGTTCCTGCGATAAAACCTGCTGTAAGCGCCTGCAAGAGCGGAAAAATAGGAGTCCTTGGAACAGAACGCACTATTCAGGACATCCGCACCTTAAATCTTGAAGATGGCAGTTGTGAAATCTTCGGTGTGTCCGCGCCTGAACTGGTAGAATTTGTAGAAAAAAGTATTGACAGCGCGAGTGAAAACGAAAAAACAGATATAATAAGAAAATATATAGATATTTTCCGCGAACAGGGAATAGATACGCTCGTGCTTGGCTGCACCCACTTTTTGTACCTGATTGAAGAATTCAGGCGCGAAGCGGAGCCTGAAATTAAAATTTTTGACTCTCTTGAAGGAATAACCAACCGTATTGAATTCCTGTTGAATGAAAATGACGGTGCACTTCGCGCGCAAAAAGATTGTGCGCATGATCGTAAGTTTATTCTTACCGGAACACAGCCGCCCGGTCCTTCATGGACAAACCGCGCGAAGGTATCAGGGTTTGATCTTTGCCTGATAAATGAATTATGATTCTAACAGAACAACTATGAAAACTGAAACTGAAATTCTTAAAGGGCATGTTATCCGCAGTTCGCACAATATCATGACTGTACGCATTGAAAACGGCGAACCCGCAGAGCTTGAATGCCGAATCAAAGGAAAAGTTCTAAAAGACGGAGGCAATTTTTACAATCCGGTTGCGCCCGGGGATAT
Source organism: Treponema sp. (assembly GCA_031254615.1). GTDB lineage: Bacteria > Spirochaetota > Spirochaetia > Treponematales > Breznakiellaceae > WQXQ01. The sequence goes on from JAIRUC010000011.1 coordinate 8,040, forward strand.
TGTCGTAATGGAGCGTCAAAAAAATACAAACAACGCGCTTATCCTTTCCGTAGAAAAAAGGCGCAACCTTTTCAGCCGCTTTAACCAAAAAGGCTCTGCAAGCCAGTTGCTGGCGGCAAATGTCGATCTTGTGCTTTGCATTTGCACTGGGGATTCTCCGCCGTTCAGACCGCGTTTTGTAGACAGAGTTCTCTTGCAGGCGGATTTCGCCGGGATTGAGCCGCTCATTATCTGCAACAAAATTGATATTGATCCGGACGATCTTGATGTGAACGAACGTCTTGAGGACTTTAATCGTATAGGTTATAAAATACTGAAAGTTTCAGCAAAGACCGGCGAGGGCATTGATGAGCTTCGCCGCCAAATCTCCGGTAAAACCTGCGTGTTGACAGGCCAGTCGGGTGTTGGAAAATCCAGTTTGATTAACGCCCTTCAGCCCGGGCTTGATATCAAAGAAGGGACGTTAAACGAAAAATACAACCGCGGTGTTCATACAACTACAATGTCATACATGATAGAACTTGCAGACAAAACGCGGCTGATTGACACACCGGGCGTCCGTCTTTTTATTCCCGACGGAATCAAAAAAGAAGAAATAATTACACACATGAGGGAGTTTGCCCCGCTTGCCGGCAGATGCAGTTTTGGAATGTCATGCTCTCATATAACCGAACCGGGTTGTAAAATATTGGAAGCGGTCGCCGCCGGTATCATTCACGAGGATCGCTACGAAAGCTATCTGCGTATCAGCGAATGTCTTGAGGGCAAGTATAACGATGAATAACAGCGAAGAGCGGCAAATAATGCCCGATGAATCTATGCCTGATACATCACAGGTTGATAAATCAATTATTGATAAATTGACGTTAGCTGAAAAAACTCAAATACTTCTTGAATATCCGCAAATAATGAAAAACGCCGCATCCTGCGCGGTAAGCGAAGAAGCTGCCGGTATGATAAAAGAGTCTAAACCATTTTATGATGCAGTCAAAGCGGCACAAACAAAAGAAATTGTTTCCGCTATTCATACGCTGATAAAATCATACAATGATGAGCCCCGTTCATGGCTGCCTTCAATTGGTTTTCTTCTTCCAAAAGCAGAAACACAGGGCGCTGTTTTGGATCTTGACGAAGCGCTGGCAATCGGGCTTTTTATCGAACGCGCAACGGAATTAACAAACTGGATTATTAAAGACCGCGGCGACAGGGAGCAGGAAACAAGCGGCCGGCAACTGCTTCTTGCCATACTGGACGATGAAGCTCTGCCGAACTGTGGGCCTGCCGCCGCAGAGATTTTCAGGGTGATTGACAGAGAGGGCAGCCTCCGCGATCTTCCTGTGTTACGCGCAATAAAAAAGCGAATCGGCGCGCTTGAAAAAGAATTGAAAACAGCGGTTTCGCGCTATGCCTCGCAGGATGAATACAAGCGGATGCTGCAATCGCCGCTTCCGTCGCAGAGGGACGGGCGGACAGTGCTGGCGGTAAAGGCCAATTTTCGCGGACGAATCAGCGGGATTGTACATGAAGTGTCTTCCAGCGGACAGACTGTCTTTATAGAACCCCTTGATGTAGTAGAAAAAAACAACGATATTTTGCTGGAGAAACGAAATCTGGACGCGGAAATTCAAAAAATTCTGCGCGAATTAACAGAAAAAATTAATGCGTACGCGGAAAACCTGAAAACATTGCACACAACAATCATGGAGTTGGAATGTTTAAGGGCAAGGGCACGGTATTCGCTTGCGACAAAGGGGCATTTCGCAAAAGACGGAGACGGCGAGCATGAAGCGCTCATTCTAAAAAAAGCGCGCCACCCTATGCTAAAAAAAGCGGTTCCAATCAATATAGAAATGAGAAATTCTACCCGTACTCTGATCGTTACAGGTCCAAACACAGGCGGAAAAACCGTAGCCCTTAAAACGCTCGGCCTCCTTGCCATGATGAATCAAAGCGCGCTTGCCCTGCCGCTTGAAGAAGGAAGCGTCCTTCCGCTCTTTGACGGAATATACGCCGACATCGGCGACGAGCAATCCATCGATCAGTCCCTTTCTACTTTTTCCGCGCACATCAAAAATATTTCGGCAATTACAGCTAACGCGACGGAAAATTCACTCGTTCTCCTTGACGAGCTTGGCTCCGGCACCGACCCCGAAGAAGGCGGCGCAATCGCCATGGCAGTACTGGATTATCTGATAGAAAAAAAATCGCGGATGATTGTTACCACTCATCACGGAATATTAAAAAATTACGGCTATACAAGGCAGGGCGTGGAAAACGCCTCTGTCGAATTTGACGCGCGGACGCTTTCGCCTACTTACAAAATAATTAACGGAATACCCGGAGAAAGCAGGGCGCTGGACATTGCCGCCGCCAACGGCCTTGACAGCGTAATTGTAGGAAACGCGAGAAAATACATTGACGAAAAAAAATCGGATATTTCCGAACTGATAAGCGGATTGGAACAAAAACAAAGGGAACGTGCCGGAATTGAACATAAAAGTACGATGGAGCAAAACAGGCTTAAAGAAGAAAAACGAAAAGCGGACTTAAAAGAACTCCAGCTTAAGCAGAAAGAAACTGAGTTAAAGCGCGAATCTATCGGGAAACTTCAGGTTTTTCTCCGTGAAAGCCGTAAAACCCTTGAAAACCTTGTCCGTGAGCTGAAAGAAGGGGAAGTAGACCGCGAAAAAACCTTGAAGGTTAAGGAGTTTTTGAACGATCTTGCGCGTAACGTAGATATTGAAAGCGCCGCTCTTGACGAAGAAGAGCGGCTTGTAAGGGAACAATTCTTAAACGAACAGAAAAGCGCTTCCACAAGCGGTGATGTCGCCTTTGCGCCGGGCATGGAAGTTTTTGCCGGTCCTTCAAAACAGCGCGGCGTTATTGTCCGCGCAGACAAAAAAAATGCGGCCGGCAATTCATGGATAGTAAAAACAGGCTCTTTAAAAATCAGTTTTCCTGAAAAAGATTTAGTTCCGGCTGCTCCGGTAAAAGCCAAAACATCCCCGTCATGGGCGGCGGAATACGGTTCATCCGGGGAGGCGGTCTTTGAATTAAAACTTCTGGGAATGAGGCTTGATGAAGCGACAGAAGCACTGCGCCGCCAGATAGAGGCTGCTATTCTTTCCAACTTAAAAAATTTTTCCGTTATCCACGGCATGGGTTCAGGCGTTTTACAAAAGGGAATTCATGACTATCTAAAAAATGATCCTGCGGTAGCGGATTATTATTTTGCGCGTCCGGAACTTGGCGGCTTTGGCAGAACAGAAGTGGTTTTGCGCTGATTATAAGTCAACCAGCGGTTCGTCTTTGTCCATAAAGTCGGGAATTGTATAAACCAATGCGCCCGATTGGCGCACGCGCAATTCGGCGAAACCTTTGGTAACTAATGCGTCAAGGTCTCTCTTTGCTTCATCCATCGAAATTTGTGCTGCCAGTGCAACATCACTTGCAGTAAGGATACCTTTTTTTTCTTTCGCAAGTTTTAAAATGATACGCTCTACGCTTTCTTTTTCGCGGACAATCTGAAATTCGCCGTCATCTACATTTCGCCACGACGGCTGCCCTGCGGGCTGATTATTTATATTTTTAGCGCCGGCGCCATAAATAGCATTGCGGATATTCGCTTCTCTTACCTGCCCCGGCAGTGTAAAAAAATCATAAACCGAACCAATCATTCCAAGGCCGCCTGTGAACATCCACAGTAATCCTGTCGGAATTTTTCCCAGATAAAATCTGTGAAAGCCCAATGCTCCACAGCCGGAAAATAGCCAGAGAAGATATGCTATTCCTACGCTATACATGGTTATATAATACGCAATTATTGAAAGTTACGCAAATAGTATTTAGTAGAAAAATATATGCCTGAAACTTGGTAACACGCAGTCAGGCAGGGGTAAATTGTAGCTCGTGGAGGCAATTGTGGCGAAGTGAGGCAATGGCTAGCGAACGCAGCCCGAACCGCCCGTACATTTATTTCATTTTTTTTGCTTTTATAATTAAAAAATTAGACCTCTTTAATAATCGTTCGTATGCCTCCGGTAATTTTTCCATAAATTTTTTCATCGGTTCAGGCTCCATTATATTTTCTATATAAAAACCATTGTCAATCAATGGCTGCAATAATTTACTTAATGGCCTTCTATAAAATTGTACATTTATTTCTTCTTCACCCATTGTCCATTCATCATCCAGTAATTCTATAGCCATATAATTATCTCTTTTAAAATTTGTAAATTCCATTAATGGATGATGTTTTGTATCCACATAATTTTCATAATATTTTGCCATTTCATCATAAGACGCTATGGAGACTGTATCTTATAGAGATTATATTTTATACTATTTTTTATTGTTTTGTCAATTAATTTCCAACCAATTCAACATTGTATTTTGCATAACGTTCCGGATGTAACTGAACCGCCTACTGGCGGTGAGCGTTTACAGTCATGGCGAAGTACCTATTGTTTTTATTTCAATATTTCTATAGCCCTATCTAAAAGAGTATTCCATGGTTTTGATTCAATATAATTTATTCCATTTTTTATACATATATTTTTCAACCAATTCCCATATGCAATACTTATATCAGCTCTATAATTTTGTAACTCTCCGCCTTCCCTAGCCAAATAATTTTGCAATATTTGGTTTTTATCAGATTCAAGTAAATAAATACATTTTACTTCTGGTTTTCCAAAAGATAATGTAAATTCGGGGGGAATAAAATCTCCCTCAATAATAATGGGAACTTTATCGTCAATATGCCTATCAACAATTGCTTTTAATCCAGGGATTATTTCTTTACTTACATCAATTAACCAGTTTAAGTTTCCTTCAACTCCAATATCCATCCAATTTATGCCTGTACTCCAATAATGAATTTTTGGAAAAATATCTTTTGTTGTCATAGCTTTTAATGCCTGTCCAATATCATCTACTTCCAAAACATTAATTCCATATAATTTTCCTAATTCATATGCAAGAGTAGATTTACCTGTTCCAGAAGCTCCACCAATAAATAAAACTGTCCAATTCCTATTCGTTTCCATTTTATTCCTTTTTCCTATTTATATAAATAATAATAAAAATAATGTCAATAGGTATTTCGCCTAACATTCTAGGTAACTGACGTTTTGCCAGCCCGAATAGGGCGGTGAGCAGTTACCGTTTGTTATATGCCGTTTGCTTATAAACAATGCTTATTCATCATATATTGTTCTCCATTTTATAAACCATATAATTTCTATAATTTTATCCTCAGAAAATAATATTCCGACATTATTTTTTCCATTTGTAAAAACAATATAATTATAAATATCTTCATCAATATTAAATTCTTCACCTAATTCTATTTTACCAATTATTCTTTCCAATTCGTAAATTGTCAACCCATGCCTTATATTATACAGATATTTTATATTATCCTTTGATTCTATTTTCTTTAATATTGTTTGATAATCAGTTCCCATTACTGTCCTATAATCACAAGTTTGAAACGTAACAATTATTGAATCATATTCAATTTCAATTTCTCTATCATTAAGTTCAGTTCCCAAATTATATTCTGATATTTTTATTTGATTATTATGTCTTAATAGAAAAAGCTCATAATTTATTATTTCGTCATTTTGATAATCAAATCCAAACCCTTTATCTATAAAATTATTTCTTCTATTTGCTAATTCATCAATTTTATAACACTGTGAAAACAACTTTATTCCGCAAAAAATAAAAAGGAATATTCCTAATGATTTATTTTTCATACCTTATTTATACTCAATTATTTTAATTTTGTCAATTTATTTTTCATTGTTTTTGCAAATGGCACATAACTACCTGTAGATGACATAAAGTGTCGTCTATATCCCAAATTTGGTACGAAAAGCGACACTCTATCTTACTCCCCTTTGTACAGGGTTGTCAAAAAGATCGATCTCAGCTTTACTGTAGAATACTCGCTTTGGTAGAGTTCGCTATATCAGAAATATGTAACCGACTAATTTCCCCTGCGCCACTAGAAATGTATGCCTACAGACTCTACATATATTTATTAATTTCTCATTTTTCTCAAACAACAACACTAATCACTACCAACTACTAACTACTCTCTTCCCTCTGCCCAAGCGCTTTCGGCGCGGTCTCCTTCCCGCTGAACAAAACAAGGGTTATCAAGGTAATTAAAAACGGCATCATGCTGAACACTTCCGAAGGCAGAAACCGAAGACCTTTTATATTTACAATGTTAACCGCCATGCTTGAAGAAACGCCAAAAAGAAAACTGGCGCCAAGAATTCCCAATGGCAGCCAACGCCCGAAAGAAACCGCGGCAAGGGCGATAAAACCTTTTCCGTTAATTGTGCTTACGGTGAATTGAATGTCTTGAGTAAGAACGATACATCCGCCGGCAAGACCGGCAAGAAGACCGGAAATAATAACAGCGGCATAACGAAGCCTGACCACATTTACCCCGGCGGAAGCGAGAGCTTGCGGATGTTCGCCGGCGGCGCGAAGGCGCAGGCCCCACGGGCGTTTGTATAACATAAACCAGCTTACTGCCAAAATCACAAGCGCAATCCAAATTGTCGGATAAAGACCGAAAAGACCGGAGCGCATTCCCATCCGGTAATTCATGCTTCTATCCATTCTGAAAATTAGCTGACATACAAAAACGGTTAATCCGTTGGCAAGAAGATTTATTCCCGTGCCGGAAATAACCTGATCAGCCCGCAATGTAATAGAAGCGAAAGCGTGTATAAGCGAAAAAAGTCCGCCGGCAGCCGCGGCAAGCAGCAGCGCAAACGGAATTGAAAGACCGGTTTTCGTTTCCAAAATGACATGAATAATTGCGGCGGTCATAGCTCCTATTGACATGAGCCCTTCCAATGCAATATTCACCACGCCGGAACGTTCGCAGATCATGCCCCCGATAGCGGCAATTAAGATAGGAGCTACAATCATAAAGGTAGAGGAGAACATTCCCATTACTGCCCTGCCCTTCCGGCTTTTTGTTTCATCCGCCATTCAACTAACAACTGCATTCCTGCGCGAAGCGCGATAAAAACAACGACCAAACCCATGATGATCGCGGCAATTTCTCTTGGTATCTGACGCGATTGCATAAGCGGCTGTGCGGATCGTAACATTCCAAAAAGCAGACCCACGATAGAAATTCCTGCTGCCGTACAACTGCCGCCGAGCGCAACCGCAATGCCGTCAAAACCAAAATTGTCAAAGGCGGCCAGCACTCGCCCGTAAGGAAAAAGACCAAGCGAAACCGAAGCTCCGGCAAGGCCGGCAAACGCTCCTGCTATTAACATGGACGCGGTGATATTAAAATTTACTCGCATACCGGCGTAAAAAGCGGCGTCCCTGTTAAAACCGGCGGCGCGCAGGGAATAGCCAAACGCTGTCTTTTCCATGATGACCCAATAAATTATAACAGCGGCCACAGTGAACCAAAGACCATAATTGAGCCTTGAACCGTTTGTAAGCCTTGCAAGCATTTCACTTGAAATAGCCGCCGTTACGGGAAAATCAGGAGTTCTGAAAGTATTACTGCCCGGAATTCTCATTGTAATAATACGGTGGGTGTAAAGCGCGATGTAGTTTAACATGATAGTGGAAACCACTTCCGAAACTTTGTACCGCGCCTTGAAAAACCCGGCGATACCGCCCCATAAAGCGCCGGCAAGCGCCGCGCCGCATACGGCAGCAACTAAATGAAGAACAGGTATCGGCGGGAAAAAAATGGCAATAACCTGCGCGGCGGTTAGCCCCGCGATGTACTGCCCTTCCGCGCCTATGTTGAATAACCCTGAACGGGAGGCAAAACCCATTGAAAGCCCGCAAAGAATCAGCGGAATGGAACTGACAAGCCATTCGCCGATATAGCGCGTGTTCCATGTTCCGCGCCGGGAATCATATCCGCTGACAACTTGAAGTATCGCCTGATACATTCCGGACGGATTTCTTCCAATCACAACAAGAAGAAGAGTCGCTGTAAGAAAACCAAGAGCCACGGCAACGACGGATACCATTCCGTCGCCGCCGATAAACAGCTCAAGGATTCTGTTTTCTGTTCTTTTTATTTTAATCGTCAATCGCTCTTAGATTTTGAGGAAAGCCGGGCAGGCGCACTGCTTCGGCAAGAGTTGGGGCAATTTTTATTTCGCCGTCGACTATTTGTTTTTTAACAGTCTCAAGCTGATTTTTGACAGCTCTGCTCATAGCGGAATTGGCAGTAGAATAGCCTACACCGTCGGCTTTTAAATCGAAGGTAATAACTTCACACTCAAAAGTATTATTTTTAACGGCGTTAAGTGCATAAACCAAACTGTTTTCCACCCGTTTAAGCATGGAAGTAAGCACGGCGGAATCTCCCGCATCGTTGTACACGCCTTCTTCATGCTGATCGGAATCTACGCCGATAGCCCAGACATTTCTGCCGGACGCGCGGTATTCTTTTGCCTGCGCGATTGTTCCGTTGCCGCTGCCGCCCGCCGCGGAATAAATCGCGTATACGCCGGAGTCGTACCAGTTTTTCGCCTGTGTCTTCGCAAGCGCCGGTTCGCCCCAGCTATTTACATAGTAATCAACAATTTGAGCGTTGGGTATTACAGAAAGAAGGCCTTGCACGAAACCTACTTCAAACTTTGTAATAACAGCGCCGGGAACTCCGCCGATAAAACCAAAACGCGGGTTGGCGATGCCGTCTTCTATGGCTTTTAACGCCGCCGCGACGCCGACAAGGTAAGAACCTTCATGCTCGGCGTAAACAGCCTGCATTACATTTGACGCTTCGACCCAATCAACATCAACTATCATATACTTTTGATCGAGATTGTCGGATGCTACTGTGTTAAGGGCCTCATCCCATGTAAACCCTGTAGCGACAATTAAATCGTATTTTTCATCCGTAACCTGCCTGAGGTTGGGGATGTACATATCCTGAGTCTGCGCTGTAATCCAGTCGTACGCTTTTCCCCTCTGACGCGGTTTGTCCCAGGAATCTCCGTAAAATTCAAGAATACCTCTCCACGCCGCGGCGTTAAAGGACTTATCATCAATTCCGGTAGCGTCGGTAAGAAGACGGACGGTAACGCCCATATCTGCCCCGGAAGCTGTGGCCGTCTTTTTTTGACAGCCAATTACAAAGATTGAAACCAGGGCTATGCCTGCACAAAGAAACACTTTTTTCACATTTTTCTCCTTAATTTTTTTTGTGATGGGCACACACGGATTCGAACCGCGGACATCTTGCGTGTAAAGCAAGCACTCTAACCAGCTGAGTTATGCGCCCGAAAGGTCAAGCAACTGCACGAAGACAAATGCTCCTCAATTTTTGATATATTCAAAGATTCCTAGTTAAGCGGCTGCCTGAAAGCAGCCGCTCACCATCTCCTGATTTATATACAAAAAAAGCCCCAGAGCGGCTGATGGGAGTCGAACCCACGTCTCCAGCTTGGAAGGCTGGGGTAATAGCCGTTATACGACAGCCGCAAACAATACAGTAATTATACTCCCAAAATTAGAGGTTTTTGTCAAGGGTCTATGTCCGCTGTGGCCGAAAACACCCAGCGATTACTATACCCTGCCGAAGAAGGGCCAAGGGAGTCATAGCTGTACCCGGTATCTAATAATTCAAAGGAATCGTCTGTAATTTCGGTAATTTCCGCCCTGCCGTAATATTCCCAGTCATTGTGCGAATATTCAAAT
>JAIRUC010000055.1 GCA_031254615.1 Treponema sp.
GCAATGTCCGCAACCGAGGGTTTGTCACGCGGCCTTTCTGCGCTGGATACGGAACGCTCCATAAGCGTACCTGTGGGCAGGGAAGTGCTGGGCAGAATGTTCAGCGTAACAGGCGATCCCATCGACGACAAGGGAGCGTTCAGCGCGCAGAAGTACGATTCCATTCATCGCCCCGCCCCTAGTTTTGAAGAACAGCGGCCTGCTACAGACATGCTTGAAACAGGGATAAAGGTTATTGATTTAATTGCACCTTACGCCAAGGGCGGAAAGATCGGACTGTTCGGAGGAGCGGGCGTAGGCAAGACAGTCGTCATTATGGAACTTATCCGCAACATTGCCACGGAACATTCCGGCTACTCAGTATTTTCCGGCGTAGGGGAGCGTTCACGGGAAGGGGCAGACCTCTGGAAAGAAATGAGCGAGAGCGGAGTTATCGACAAGACTGCTCTGGTATTCGGACAAATGAACGAGCCGCCCGGCGCGCGTATGCGGGTCGCCCTTACAGGCCTTACAATGGCGGAACATTTCCGCGATCAGGAAGGTCAGGATGTTCTGCTTTTTATCGACAATATTTTCCGTTTTATTCAGGCCGGTGCCGAAGTTTCGGCTCTGCTCGGCCGCATACCCAGCGCGGTCGGTTATCAGCCAACGCTGGCGAATGAAATGGGCGGCTTACAGGAAAGGATTGCCAGCACATCAAAAGGTTCGATAACCAGCATACAGGCGGTCTATGTCCCTGCGGACGACCTGACCGATCCCGCGCCGGCGACTACTTTCGCGCATCTTGACGCAACCACAACCCTTTCCCGAAAAATTGTCGAGCTGGGAATTTACCCCTCGGTTGATCCTCTGGCTTCCGGTTCACGCATTCTTGATGCCGCTGTGGTCGGCGAGGAGCACTACAACACCGCGCGCCGCACTCAGCAGATTTTACAGCGGTACAAGGAATTGCAGGACATCATTGCCATACTCGGCATGGACGAACTTTCCGCCGAAGATCAGCTAACAGTCGCCAGAGCGCGCAAAGTCCAGCGCTTTTTCAGCCAGCCTTTCTTTGTTGCTGAAAAATTTACCGGCATTCCCGGCCGTTATGTGCCGGTCAGGGAAACCGTTAAAGGTTTCAAAATGATTCTTGACGGCGAGTGCGATTCAATTCCCGAACAGGCCTTTTACATGGCCGGCAGTATCAGCGATGTGCTTGAAAAGGCAAAGGTTTAAGGAAACCAATAATGAGCGCCCTGTTTAACTTTGAAGTGCATACCCCCTACCGTCCTTTCTTTACAGGCAGAGTAGAATCGATCACCCTGACTCTGGTTGACGGTGAAATCGGGATATATGCACATCACGCTCCGTTTACCGCGCCGTCTGTTAGCTGCATACTTCGCATAAAAGATGATAATGGCGTTACACGTTCAGCCTTTGTTACAGAGGGCATTCTGGAAGTAAAAGACCATAAAGACGTACTTATGGTTGACGCGGCCGAATGGCCCGAAGAAATTGATCCTGACCGCGCCCATGCCGCCATTCAGGAAGCGGAAGAAAACCTTAAATCCGCTTCATTTAAACTTGAAGTTGACCGGGCAAAAGCAAAACTACGCCGCGCCGAATTCAGATTGAAAGCATGGGAAATGCGGAAGTAAAACCTTCAATTTCCTCCCGCAAAGGCGCATCGTACCTTCGGTCTTATATTTCACCTGAGGCAACGCGGCGATCTGAAAAAGCTGTCCGCCCGGCCGCTTAAAAACGGTCAGGCGGACAAGTCAGATGCTGTATACATCCCGTGGCTGTCTGTTAAAACAACCTCATGTTTTTACATTCCTCCTCCTAACGGCTTATTTTGCCCCTTAGGTAAGAACGTTCAACATTCTCGTCTGTAAGGTAGCCCACCAATACGGTATTTCTAAGATCAACGCCGCTTATTGGGTTAGTATTTATTCCTCCTGCTCCTGCGGTTCCAAAGGTACCAGTGCCTGTGGGAACGCCGTTAAAAGCAAACTGATTCATCGGCACGTTTTGGGCGGGTACAGATACCACTTCCCAGTCGCCAGTAAATTGATCCAGATCATCGGTACCGTGGTTTACGGCAGCGGAAAAGTCTTTTCGCCACGCAACCCGGATTGCACTTGTTGTCTGGGCAAATGAGCCGTGATTGTAGGAAATGTACGGTACGACAATTCCATTTTCCTTTCTGGTGCTTATCTGGAGATTGGTACCGGCCGAAAGATAGGTGTCTACCCGCATAACCGGCGGCGGATTAGCGTCGCGGTAAGCTGTTTTGTTCGCCGCGGCAAAAAGTCCCGTCAGATAAGCATTACTCAGATAAGCGTAATGCAATCCTCCGCTTCCGGTAGCATAATAGGCAAGATGGACGCCGTTATCTTCATCTACCGCCATGTCAACATACCAGCCGACAAAACCGTCTTCGATAATTATCGCGTTATTTTGCCAATTATTGGTATTGGTACCGGCAGCTGCTGTTGATGCTGGATTAGTATTAGAGGAGAAAGAGAATATAAGCGATTGCTCATTCGGAGCATACCATGCAATAACTGCGCGTCCGCTTGACAAGCCGCCGACAGCAGTGTGAAGGCTGCTTTGGTATGTTGTAGTGCTACTCGCTACTGTCTGCCGGTATTGTGCCGACACTGTACTTGCAGCAGCAAGTCCGTTTCTTATATCATACTGGAAATTATTATAATCGTTACTTTCTCCGTACCTGAATACCAGCGGATTGTTGGCAGAATTACCGTCATAGTAAGCCATGTAGATTTTTGCGGCAGCATTAGTTCCGGTAACCGCAACACGGGGCAATTTTACCCGCTCCACTTCGTATACACCATTACCGCCATTTGCGCTTTCCAGATCGCGCCTGCTGTTAGGGCTGGTAGCATTGTAAGTGGTGTTAGCCAAAGTAATTCCCTGTCCTAAACGCCTGTTATAGAACGAGAATGAACTCGCCCCGGTATTCCAAACATCACCGTTTCTGCTGGCGCTGGAACCGGCTACATACCAATTATTAGGATCATTACTGGTGTTATACGCAACAGTAGTGTTGATAAATTTATTGTAACCCTGATTAATCACTGTTTCGGCGCCATCTTTACGGACAGCCATTTGGTTCGCACCTTTGCCGTAGCTTAAATACCAGTGCCCCGCGCTATCCATACGCATAAACGGGTTTTGGAATTGAACTGTTGATGATGCCAACACTCCGGTGTCCCATACATAGAGTTTACGGTCGTCGTTGAGAATGTTGTTGTTTACCCCGTTTGGTTCCATGTTGTAGGATTTCTTTAAGGGATCGGTACTATTCCATGCCGCATCGTTGTTATTGCGGTTGTTAAATGAATCAACACCATTAACAACAACCGCCAGAGGACCCGACCGCAATGTATTACCTGTATTTGTAGCGGTTACGGTAATCATATTCTTTGTTGATGCCGTTACTGTTAAGTTGTATGTCGTTGCCGTTTCTTCACTGTTAACTCTTACCGTTGGTGTTGCAGCGCCGGCTTTTAAATTAAACCCTTTAACATCAATCCCTGTTTCACCGTAGCGTACCGGATAATATCCCAGAGCGGAACGTCCGAATGCCGACGGCGTTAAGCGTACGGCGCCGGAAAGGGCTGTTTTTATTTCGGTAATGTAAGGCACTATATTCACCGTTAAGGCCGACGCCGGGGTGCTGCGTACATCAGTATCATATACCCTAAATACTACATTAATATTGCTGCCAACTGAATTGGTAATAGTTGAACTGTCCCAGGCAAATTGCCAGTTAATCACATGGCCATACTCCATGGTCATTTTTTCGTCTGTCACATTAAAGCCCCACTCAATAGCGGAAATATCCGGTTTCATCGCATCAATGGTTTGTGCCGGCTTAATTGTCATTGTAGCAGTATCCCATGAAGCTATTGTAAATGGGTTACCGCCATTGTAGTTGTCGATTTGCGCGGTAATATGGTGGATTTGCCTGTTGTCCGAAGCCTTGCCGTTAATGATTATCGTACCGCTGATATGCGGATTGCCGGTACCGCCGTCATTGTGTTCCTTGTACTGCACATAGCCTTTCCGTTTTCCGTTTTCTATGGCAGTGGCACTTGTCTGAATTACAATATTGTCGTTGTAGTCGCTTACGTCTCCTATAACCTGATCGGCGTTATTTGCCATTGTCGGAGAATCGCCTGCTCCTGCAGAATTGCGCAGGACAAACTTCTTGCCAAAATCCGCAACACTTACAAGCGGGGGATTAGTGTCAGTATTATCAAAATCCACATTGATCAAGGCAACGTGGGCAAGCTGATTGAATTCAGTAACGCCAACTCCTGCCTGAACTGTCTCGTCGTAAACCTTGATAATAAAGAGCTTGTCGTGCATAAGAATCATATTACCATCGGCATCGTATGCTTTTCCGGCGGTGTCCGGCATATTGGTAAAGCTGTTAAAGATTATACCAGTAGCAACATCTATACGGTTATTATCGCTGTCAAAAGTTGTTCCATTAGTAAAAGCTCCGTTTTCTTCTGTATTTGCGCCCCCAACCGTGTATTTCCATACCGAACCGGTAGTTTGCCGTGCAGGACCGGAAGCGACAAAGGTAGTGCCCATGTTGTTGTTAAATGCCCCGTATTTTGTCCAGTCGGTAGTACCCGGATCATTAATAGTGTAAACTTCGCCTCTGTTCATAGCTGTAGACAGTACCGGACTTGAATCTCGGGTAACATAAAATACCCGGTAATGCTTTGTACCGTTACCGTAGAGCGCGTTCAGCGTCAGGCCAAAACTGTTATTCCGTATTCTGAAATTGGTCGTATATTCTGCATTGCCTTCATCTGTTTTTCCAATGGTAATTGGATTAACCAGATATTCGCCTGGGTTTGAATTGCTTGTCCATGGAGTTATATTGCCGTTACCGTTAATGTCGGTTCCCAAATTTATCTCCCTGATAAGCGGCCGGTTGTTCCCTATGAAAATCTCGTTCGTATAGTGGGTGGCGTTCCCTGCCTGATCCATGACAATATAATGGACAGTTATGGGGCCGTCGGGAAACAATGTGGTATCCAGCCGGGCCTGCCAAATCTTGTCAACCCGTCCGTCCCACATTTCCGCGAATGTTCCATCAACATCAGTGTCAACATCCGCACCCAATTCCTGTCCGTCTATAACCATAGCGTGTGGCGATTCCCATACATCCCCGGTATTGCCCTTTTCCCTGAGCTTAAGCAACGGGAAGTTGCCAAAGTTTGTAACGTTCGGCCCGTAACCTGGTGCTGCAACCGGGGACATATCCCGAACATTCGGCCAGCTCGTCATAGCGGGTATTCCAGTTAGTGTCCCCCATTCACTTGAGTGAATATTGCCCTTGCCTGACTGATAGAATTCATCAACGTCACCCGTTGTTTTACCACGCGGATTATAATATACGCCGCCCCTCTCAAAGTACACCAATACCCGTTCCAGACCCAGTATGGAGCCGGATTGAGTGTCATAATCCTGGGCTGTTCCCATCACATAGAAATTTTCTGTCGTGGCATTGTACTGGGTGGTTATTTCCGTAGTGGGGTAGTAGTTATCTACACCCAGATTGTATGTGCCCTTGGTGTTGTATGGGGCTGGTACCTGATTGTTATCGTATACATCAAGTTCCAGAGTGAAGAATCCTGTTTTACCATATCCCAGATTCGTAATAGTGGTGGAATCAATGGTAAAGGCAACCGTGTATTTAAACACCTGGGAATTCCAGTTGGCTGAATATGGATTATCATCAACGCCTATAGGATTATTTGGATCTTTGGTAATAAAATCATTCGCCCTGGTTCCATCAGCCTTCATTACTGTAGCTCCGCCGCCGGTTATGGTATTTCCATTGTACTGGATCATTACCCCATTACCGTAGGTTTTTCCCGGAGTGTAAGCAAGGTCAATATCCTGCCAGTTATTGATGGTGCCGGGATTGACTATGTAGTAACGCCAGCCGGATTCCCATGTACTGGCAATAGCAGGAGTAGTTATTTCCCAGCCAGGTTCCGAGGTACCAATATTATCCATACCATCTTTTACAATTTCCACAAACGCGGATTTGCCTGTTATTCTAGCCCTAATTGAAGAAAGGCCGCCGTCATCCTGTACCTCGGCGCTTATCTTAAATTCGCCCGATACCCGGATACCGTCTACATAATCCCTGTTCGGGTTACCGGTCTTCTCAATCAACGGAACGCTTATAGTTGGTACTCCGCTGTCAAAGTAATAATTAAATGTGGTGGACGGACCGCTTACCAGATCCGGTATTATATGGTTATTGTCCTTGGTGTCCCATGCTCTAACCTCAACCTCTACGTGGCGATCAAGCTTACCCGGATCAGGGTTGAGTTTCCCATCGCCATTTACACTGTAGTACCAGTTCACCATCATGTCGGTGTTACCCATTATTTTTGCCTTGACCCATCCTGCTTTATCCGGATTTGACCATTTGTCAATTCCCAGATCCGGCGTTTCCACCCAGTCGTCGCCAACGTTCTTATAATAGGAACCTGTACTCACGTCTCTTATTCTGATATCCACGCTTTGAACCCAGTTATTGTCATTTGCGGTACCGGAGATTCGTACCTCGCCGCCAACCCGCACCTTGTCTTCTGGGGTTACAATAAACGCCTGGGGAATATCCATGTCGGGGTCTACATATATTTTGTAATGAACAATATTTATATTTCCCGCTTTGTCTACAACTTTAACATAGAATGGCAGATAGAATGCATTTAAGCCGCTTGTAGTTAAATCTACATCTTCTTCTATTAATGAAGGACTAAACTGATAGGGATTTAAATTTTCTGAGTAATTCCAGTAGTATAAACCGCCGGACCAGTATTGTGCCGGATTGACAGTATCAAGCAGGGTGTCTGTCCATATTAATGGATTATCGTAAATCGCTTCCTTATCCTGTACGCTTAGATTATCTTCGCCCAAACTTCCAATGTGATAATAAATTTTATCAACGCCGTACGTGTCGTCCGATGTGCCGCCGATTCTTACCTGTCCGGTTACCCATGCGCCGGACCACCAGATTGAATATTTGCCGTTATTGCTCAAATCCCCAAATTGTTTCCGCGTACCTACGCTCGGAGCGTTGAATTGAACCGAGGGAGCGCTCTTGTCATAGGTAAAATTCCATATTTTCATATCGGACTGATCCGAAGCGCCGGTAATGTTTATCTGAACCGAGTGAGATATTTCATCCAATCCGCCGGGTAGTAACATGGTAAACTTATAGCTGCCATCCGGTTCTTCTGTCAGGCTAATGGATCCCACCAAAGAGCTGATATTGGTACCAGTATCGCCTTTCAGTGCTCCGTCCAAGCTGATACTCAGACGCTGGATAAACAGAGCGTCTTCAATAGTTCCTTCAATTGTTGAACTGCCGTTGATGAATGTGCCGGCATTAGTGAGCGTAAGTACGGGAGTCTTACTGGCAATTATAAAGGCCATGTTGGTCTCATAGCCCGGACCATTGCCAATGTTGGACAGGATGGCATCGGTACTGTTATTATCGTAACCGTTACCCAGTTCGTCTTTTACCCGCAGACTCAGCCGGTAAATACCGTCTTCCAAAATGGTGTTATCCAATTTGAGCAGGCCAATTTCCCACGGGACATTTTTGCTCTCATTGGGTGTTGCTGCCGCCTTGGTCCAGGGGATAACATCTTCAATGGTAGTACCATCGGAACCAATTGTATCAATTTTGTAATAATAACTGTTGGTGTCTGCATAAATCCTGGAATAAACATCGGTAAAAGTACCTCGCAGTTTGTCATCGGTGTCTTTAATGGTATTGCCGATTAATATTTTATATTTTTCCTGCAATCCTGGTTTTATTGCGCCCGTCATCATATCTGTATAAATGTCTTTAAAATCAGCGTCATTCAGATAGCTTTTCTGCACCGGGTTTGTAATGCTGACAGCAGGATTGGTCGTGTCAAGGGTATAGTTCTTTACAACTGATGCAGACCTGTCCGAAGCGCCGGTAACCGTTGTCATAATGGAATAGGGGCCGTCATCCTTGCCGGCTACGGATACCGTAAAGGCATATTTGTAACTGCCGTCAGATTGTCTTTCCACTGTAATTTTCTTAGCGGGATTGGCTTCATCCATATCCGCAATAACAATGTCATCCAGGCTGATACTGAGGCCTTTGACAAAAAGTGCTTCCGTAATGATTCCTGTAATGTCAATGTCCTTATTGGTTAAAGGATCAACGCCGGCTACCGTAAGCTTGGGAGCAGCACGGGCAATCATAAAGGCAAGGTTGGTCTCATAACCGTGGCCGGGAATGCCGAATTTCACAATATTGTCATTCGGATTGCTCTCATCATTCGTGTCTGTGTAACCGTTGCCGTATATATCCTGTACCCTGATGCTCAGCCGGTGAATGCCATCTGCAAGATAAGCCGGATCGTCCGGATTATCCGTCAAATCAATCTGCCAGTTCACCGTATTGCGCCCGTGAAATGCCGGAGTGATTGTTCTCATTTGCCATGCGCCGTCGTCAATTTTATACCAATACCTGTCATTACTTGCGTTGAAAATAGCGGAATATTCATCGGTAAAACTTCCGCTCAATTTGGCGTTGGTATCTGTGATGATAGCGCTGACCAGGGTATCATATTTATCCTTCAAGCCGCTGGTGTCGCTGCTAAGGGTATTATCATTAAGGGCTGTATTGATGTCATCCACTTCTTCCTCGGTCAGAAGAACTCTTTCCGCCGGGCTTGTCAGGTCGATCCGTGGTATGTCCAGGTCGGGATCAACGAATATTTTGTACTGGACAATACGAATATTATCCGCACGATCAATTATTTTCAAATATAAAGGCAGATAAAATTTATTTTTACCTTCAGAATTAATGATCGTCTGTACATCCTTTTCTATCTTGTTATCATCGTTCCAATACTGGTTCAGATCTTCCTTAAAATTCCAGGAATTCAAACTGCCGCTCCAGCCGGCCGCAAGTGGTGAAGTATCATCCAATCCGGTATCATTCCAGGCGGCAGTATTGTAAGCGGTCTCCCGATTCGCATCAGTGGTTCCGTCTGAAGGACTGTTGTTCAATTTTCCAAGGTGATAATAAATCTTGGTTATCCCGTTTTTGTCATCAGAGTTTCCGCTAATTGGCTGGTACCCGGTTACCCAGATATCCGACCAATAGATTCCGTACACGTCATTGGCGGTACTCGGAAGTTTGCCGTTCTCTTTTTCAGTGCCCGCATTGGGGGTACTGAAAGAAACCGCGGGCGGAGTTTTATCGAAGGTAAAGTTTCCTGTCTGTATATCGGAACCGGCGCCTCCGGTTGCAGTCAATTTCATGGAGTAGGATTTTTCAGTAAGGCCGGCAGCCGGTATGGTAATTTTGTAATTAAAGGATTTTTCTCCGTCAGAAACCAGATTGCAATCTTCTTTATTCAGTTCAATTTCCCCGTTGTTAAGTTTCAGATTTAAACCGGTAACGCTGTACGTGCCTTTTATAGTCCCTTCTATGGTAAGCTCTTCGTTGACAAAATCCGGCCAAGGATCGGGAGATGTGATGCTTAGAATAGGAATACCCCTGTCAAGCATAAAGGCCAAATTTGTCTGATAACCGGGACCGCCGTCTGTGCCTGCGGGAGGATCTTTTATATTACTGCAGCCGTTGCCTGAGGCATCCGTTACCCTTATACTGAAACGGTGGATTCCGTCTTCCATATCAGCAAGGTCAATTTGCCAGGAAGCGGTTTTTACAGCAGAACCGGTAGTAACGGTACCCTCCGTCCATGTGGCGGCATCATCAATTTTATACCAGAATTTATTTTCGCCTGCGTTAAACATAGTGGAATAGGCGTTGGTAAAATTTCCTATAAGTTTAGCGCCACTGTCACTAAATTTCCCGTCGGATATCTTATCATATTTATCCTCTAATCCGGGTATGGTGTTTATTTTATTCTCTTTTATAGCTGTAAATTCAGCATCGGTTAGGTAGTCCATCTCTTTGGGATTAATCAGACTTATGACGGGGCTGCTTGTGTCTTTATAAAAAATCATCGACTTTGAAGTGATTTGGGAAATTTTGTCTTCAAATGTGATTTCAAAGGTATGGGAACCTTCTTCCAGCGCGTCAAAATATGTTTTTACCGGTATCCGCCAGCGCAGCTCACCGTCCCAGCCTGTATTTTTTGTTTTCCAGATTGCAAAACCATCACCTGCAGGCTCACTGTTGTCTATTGTTGGGTCAGTAATCTCAAATTTCTGGTTGCCGTCAAATTTTACGGTAATGGAATTAAGGTTTGCTTCTTTCAAATCGCCGCGGGTAAAATCAAAACTGCCGGTATAGACATTGTCTTTTTGAGGCGCAATAAAGGGATTGGTATCGTCCCGTGTAATAGATGAGCCGTTCTCGTCTGTCTCAGAAGGAACTATTTTCGGGGGCGTAAGGTCAACGGTGAAATCGATCCAGTCTGAAATTTTTTCCTCAACGCCGTCTGTCGCGTAGATTTTATTGGAAACATCATCAACCGCCTTAATTTGAATAAACTTTTTTTCCGATTCTAAACCCAGGGCTTTCTTGTGATCATCATCCATTGTTGTTGATGTTGTGTGGTTACAGCCTAAAAGATTACATGCGATTTTTTGCAGCTTAAAATCTTTAATGTTAATCGAAAGATTATCCGCGCTCAATTGCTGAGAATCTGCCGTTAGCTGATGCCAGTTCTGGCCTTCAGGGCTGTTTTTATCCGCCTCGTTTTTTGCAAAACGGTATGAAGCTGAGTTTGCCAAAAGTTTATTGTCGTCTTTAACGGAAATCTCGATGGCAAATTTTTCACCCATAAAGGCGCCTTTGATATTGCTGTCTATTTCCGGCTTGTCTGTCTCCTGATCCACACTGAGAAGAATTTTTGCATAACCCGCGTTCCCTGCCTTGTCCATAGCTGCGATGTAAAACCACAGCTTGTACTTATCGGCAGAATCATATTTATGCGTCTGAAGTGTCAACGTATATGCGCCATCCTGGTATACAACTTTGATCAGAGGATTGGCTTCCGAAGGAACAACCGGGACAGGATTATCAATAACCTTATCAAAGTATTCGGCGTCCTCTCTTGCAAAAAGGTATTCACCGAAACTCTTTCCGCTGTTTCCTTCCTGTGCTTTCCAGACCGTATAATAGGCTTCATTTACATCTTCGTTTTTCAGGAAAAAATACTTTAATTGCGTGTAACCTGTATCATCATCAATAGCGTTGCCCTGAGCGTCAAATGAACTAACGCTGAGCTGTACGGTCTTGTTGACGGTCCACCGGCGGTAAGCATCGGCCGTGCCGTAATCGTGCGTTTCATTGTTAGGAGAGTCCTCCGCCGCAGTATCGCCAATTCTGTCCAGGGTATAGAAGGGGTTAACGCTGGTGACGCTGGTTACCGGAGGCAGTGTGTCTATGTAGATACTTATGGAGGCAGTGCCCCTGGAGTTCGAGTCTCCTCTGGCAATGACTGTAAAATTAAGATTCCCATTTTCAAATGTTACCTGTGAAAAAGCGCCTGGGGGAACAGCCTCAACATTATCAACCATCACAGCTACATCGCCATCTTTCTCACAATAATAGGTTTTTCCTACATGGACATTAAAAATACCCGATTTTTCTTTTTCAATCTCGCTGCCGAATAATCTTTCAAGGAGTACCGTTTTCCTGTCTTTGCCGGTAACCGTAAATTCCATTAACGCAATATGCGTATCCAGATCGCCCTGAATTTCAGCATTGGCTTTAATATTAAAATTGTCGCGCTGGTATATTTCGTTAATGGTTGGATAAAGTATGGTGACGATCGGAGGCGTTGTATCAGCTGTTAATTCCACTTTTAAATATTCAGGTGTATTTTTGTACGCGTCTTTGGGCCATTCTACCGGTATCCCGTTAATATCCTGTGCCTTCATTTTCAGATAATAAGTACCGGGTTCAAGTCCCCGTCCGGCTTCTTCTCCTTCCGGAGTTCCGTCGGACTTACGGTTACGCAGATAATAGCGGAAAGAACCACCCTTGTCTCCGGTCTCGCTCCTTAAGCTGCCTTCGTCATCAAGATACAACCATCCGCCGCCCGCGTTTAACTCGCTTGATGTTACCCCAGCCCAGCCGGCGTTGGCCTTGTAATCCGATGGTTCACCATATCCCTCTTTCCATAATTTTATCTGAGGATAACCGTTTTTAACGCCGGCAAGGTCCTCAAAAACTCCCATTATATAGTTATTGGTAACCACCAGCGGCGGAATACTGTTGTCTAATTCATGCTGATTGTATTGAGTTACTTTATCGAGAGAGGGCCTGGCTTTGGGAATCTGCAGGCTGATGAAAGGCGGATTATTCTTGACAGTATAGATCAGTTCCGGGGTTACGGTTTTATTTCCTACAGTGTCTTCTGCTTCAACAATAACTTTAAGTGTACCGTCGGCCATGGGAACGCTGTCACCTAACGGATTCAGAGTATCAATATCCAATGTATAGTATCCTGTTTGCGGATCAAACGGAACATTTTGTTTCTCTATTTTATGTTCGATTAGTTTTCCTTCTTCATCATAAGTAAAGTAGGTATATGTCGCAGTAACAGATTTGATACCCTGTTTAACCGTTGCCTCAACGTAAATAGTTTCAGTTCCGCTGATAAAGGCGCCTGGGCCTTTTCCGTAATCTTCGGTTACAATAATATTGATAACCGGCGACGGAGTCGGAAGTGGAACCTGGGAGCCTAAAGCAGTCGGGTTGTCACAGGTAGTTAAACACAATACCGCCAAAATAAAAAAAACACATACCGTTAAAAATTTCCGCATATACCCTCCAAAAAATTTATATCATTAAAAGGTACAGCCGCAGACCTCATGATCACGTGACGTGAGGTGTAATGATATTTTGATATAATTATAGTAGTAAATTATAAATCACGCAAGAATTTTCAGGAAAACGGCCGCGATAGTTGCTTGTCAAAATAATTGTTATCTGCTCAAAATTGCACCATACAGTGAATATTTTTCCGCTCATAGTTATTAGCAAAAACTATAAACTGTTATATGCTCAAAATTGCGCCATGTAGCGAATATTTTTCCACTCATAGTTATTAGCAAAAATTTATAAATTATCTGCTCAAAATTGCATCATCCGGTGAAAATCTTCCGGCATTGAAGTTTTGTTGATTTTTTGTAACTGAAAAAATTAGTTAGTTTTTTATTAATTATGACAGACGCGGGACTCGAACCCACCACCTTCAGCTCCGGAGGCTGACGCTCTATCCACATGAGCTAGTCTGTCGCTATTATGGATAGAATATCTTAAATACTGCCCTTGGTCAAGGCGGCGGTTGTTCCCGTTATCTCAATAATTCCGCGTTATCCGCGCGATTCCACCTGATTGCGACATCGACCGGCACTTCGGATGATATGTTTCTGACAGTTTTATTTGCTCCCAATTCAAGCAGTGTCGTAATAATCTGCGGAGTTCCGAACCTTGCCGCGTGATGCAGTATCGTATTTGAAGAATTATCTTTGGCGTTGATCGCCGTGCCTGAAAAAAGCGCCCTTATGCATGGTTCGCCTTTTGTAAAAGCGATATCCGCGGGACTTTTGTTGTCAACAGCCATCAGGAAGGGATCGGCCCCTGCATCCGCCAGTATTTTTGCCTGCTCCAACAAGCCCAAATCTACAGCCGTCCTAAGAGGAGTTTTACCGTTATTATCAACCGCATTGAGCCTTCCGCCGCGGTTAATTATCGCTTTTATAATTTCCCCGGAAGCCTTTTCCTGTAACGCGATATGCAAGACTGAGTTTCCCATATCGTCGGGAGTATTAATTCTGTCCCTTGTCAAAAGCACAGATGTCATACGTGATGATATTCCCAAAGAAAGCTGAAAAGGAGTCTTGTTCAAAGTGTTACGCGCATGAATATTCGCCCTCATACGCAAAAGCTGGGTAACAATATCATGTCTGTCTGCGGACACGGCAATATGAAGCGGAGTATCGCCCCTGATATTCCTTGTATTGGGGTCTGCTCCGTTAGTCGCAAGTTTTTCGATAGTGGGCATCAAGCCTGTTTTTACGGCTTCCATAAACGGAGTATTGCCGTCGATATTACGGACTTCAAGATTAGCCCCCTCACTTATAAGCAAAGAGTCAATCTCCGTAAGGCCGAGTGTAACCGCAATGTGAAGGGCAGTGTCGCCGTTCAGTGAATGCGAATTAATATCAATACCGCTGGCAATAAGGAAAGAAGCCGAATCGACCGCGTTCCATCTGACTGCCGTGTGCAGCAGGTTGTAGCCCTGACTGTCCGTAGTTTGAAGATTAGCGTTATTATCAAGCAGTGTCTTTATTGTTGATGGGCTGTTTGATTTTACCGCCATAAAAAGCGGAGTTTCGCCTGTCGCGTTAGTTGATTCTACAGCCACGCCCCTTTGAATAATAACGGGAATCGCGTTATTTAATTTCCATCCCGCCGCGTAGTGAAGCATATTGTTTCCCAAACCGTCTTTTGCGTTAACGGTATATGGATTGATTATCCAATAACGAATTCCGCTTGAAGCGGTAAGCGCATTGTACAACGGGCTGTCTCCGGCCGCGTTGACCGAAAAAATACTTGCGCCGCGCGAAATTAAAAATTCTCCGTTTTCACGCTGATTCATTCTTACCGCGATATGAAGGGCAGTATCTCCCTCCCTGTTTCTTGCGTCAACAATAGCGCGTTTATCAAGAATTATCCCAATATGGCGCGGAATTCCGCGGTTTCTGATAGCGGAATGAAGCATTGTATTTCCTGCGCCGTCTCTTTGATTTACAGTCTCCTCGGTAACAAGCATCTCAAAAATTTCTTCTCCGTCTCTTACAGCTAACGCAAACGGCGTTATTCCGTTATTTTCCGCAGCAAAAACTTCAGAACCGTAAGACAGTAAAAGAGGTATGATTTCTTTCCTTTTTTCTTCGACCGCAATATACAGAGGAGTTTTACCCTGAATGTTCCTTATAAAAACATCACTGCCGCCGTTAAGCAATACCTGAACTATGTCGGCAGGCCGGTTTAAAATAATAACGATATGAAGCGGAGTATCACCGTGTTCATCACGAAGATTCGGATTGGCTTTATTCTCAAGAAGAAGATTTATTGCCTCCTTGAGAACATTTGCCGGAATTCCGACATGAAGGGGAGCGTTGCCCTTTGCGTCAACAGCGTTTGGATCGGCTCCCAGATCAAGAAGCATCTTCATTACCTGAATATTTCCAGTTCTTGCCGCTTCATGTAACGGAGTTGATCCGGAAGAACTTTTTATGTTGATGTCAATTTTCTTTTCCAGCAAAAAAATTATAAGACCCTGATAGTTTTCGCTTACCGCGTAGTGAATTGGCGCAAGACCGTCGCCGCGGCGGATATTGTAATTAGCGCTTCGCGCAGCGGGCGCAAGGTAATAAAATTTCGGGTCATCGGAACTTCCGCTTGCCAATATCAGCTTTTCCGCAATTTCCATGTGGTTTCTTGAGTCAGGTCTTGCAAGCGCGTAATCCAGCGCGTTTTTTTGACTGTCATCTTTTTTGTTTACGATTTCGCCGGAAGAAATAATTTCCAGTATGTCGTGTACCGCAAGAACATTTCCTTCGATACTCGCAAGATGAAGAATGGTCTTTCCGTCGCTGTCAACAGCTTCGACTGTAAAAGGAGTTATAATCGCCCTAAGAAGTGAGCCGTTTTTTGAAAGGGCAATTCTTGCCGCGTTTGTGTTTTCTTTGATTGGTAAAAAAATATTCGCTTTGGCATTAACCAGCAATTCCGTAATTCTGGCATCACTTTTTTCGGCGCTGATTCCCAAGGGGCTTTGATTTGAATTATCTACAACATTGACATTCGCTCCGTGCGCGATGAAAAAAGCGGCAAGCAGGGAATCGCCCCTTTCGGCGGCGTAGTGAAGGGGAGTCCTGCCCTCCGGGTCTCTCGCGTTAACTTCAACTTCGCCGACAAAATAATCTCTGGCCTTGCTGTCCCCTTTTTGCAGCAATGCCCAAATACCACTTAATTTGTCGGGTTCGTCTTCGACTACTTCAACATCAGCCTTAGGAGTACTTGTACAACCGACAAAAGCCAGTAATATTACGATTAAAACGCTCATCAGCGCATAGGAAAAAAATGCCTTTTTCATACTTTTATCATCGGCATCCCAAGATTATTATTGACAAAAGTCTGAGTTTTTGGTA
>JAIRUC010000177.1 GCA_031254615.1 Treponema sp.
GGCGGCGTTGTTACGCGAAATGAAAACCGCCATGTTATCCGCCAGAACGGCATCGTTGTCTTTTTGGAAAGGGAAATTTCCCTTCTGCCCACAGCCGGCCGCCCACTTTCCCAGCGTGACGGCATCGAAGCGCTTGCGGCGACACGTCTGCCCCTCTACCAAAAATGGAGCGATTACACCGCGCAGGATCACGGCGTCGAACAAACAGCGGCGGATATTTACGACAGATTTTCTTTGCAGGAATTTTAATTGTAGGAAAAAACGGTGACAGTACTGTTGCCGACACAATATTTATGATACAATATCGGTATACAGTATTTCTGGAAGGGCTTTATGCCGACAATTAGGCCAAGTGTGGATTTGAGTAACAATTACAATGAAATCTCTGAATTATGTCATGAATATTCAGAACCTGTCTTTATAACCAAAAATGGAACCGGCGATCTTGCCGTAATGAGTGGAGAAAGCGTCATTGTTTAAATTAGCAATAGTGTCCCCTTCAAACGTTACGCTGGTAAGGTTGGATCCGTTAAAAGCCCTTGACTGAATGCTGGTAACAGTGCTTGGTATGGTTACGCTGGTAAGGCTGCTACAACTGTAAAGAGCACTCCCCCCAATGATGGTAACACCGTCGGGTATGGTAAAAGAAACTGTAAGAGAAACGATACGCGAAGAATGTAAATACAACAAGAGAAAAAAATAGCTCCTCCATATTAAGTAGACGCAATGTTAGTAGCAACCACTTTTTCCCTGCGACATGGACGTCGCTGTAATAATGCATTAGGTTGGAGTTTTGCAACGCAAAACTCCAAGTCTTAAAATCAGCATGGAAGCTGATTTTAAGACAGTCGTTAGCTAACATGGGTACGCTGCGTGCAGCGTATAGACAAATGTAACGTATTTCCTGCCCTTATATAGTGTAATTCCGCCCATTTGGGCTATACTTTAAGAGGAGGGAGAATATGCGTTCATTAGTCAGTATTCAAAGAGTAAAAGAAATAAGCGCTATTGCGGATTCGGATTTTCTTGAGCTTGCCCATGTTATGGGGTGGCAGTGCGTTGCGAAAAAAAATGAGTTTAAGGCTGGGGACTTAGGCGTATATTATGAAGTTGACAGTTTTCTTCCGCCGGATGAGCGTTATGAGTTTTTGCGCGCTTCCTCATACCGTGAAAATGCAGACAACGGTACAGGGTTTCGTATCCGCACGGTGAAAATGCGCGGGCAGCTTTCTCAGGGTTTATTGCTGCCGCTGAACAAATTTCCGGAACTTGAAGGCTGCATTGAAGGTGATGACGTAACAGAAAAACTCAATGTAAAGAAATGGTATATTCCTGAAACATCCACCGCGGGCGGTACCATTGTCGGGGAACGTCCGTACGGGATTCCCGCCTCTGATGAAATTCGAATTCAATCCGCCCTTGAGCTGCTTGACGGGTTAAAGGGTAAGCCGTATTACATTACCACAAAAATGGACGGTACTTCCGGAATTGTATATTACATTGACGGAAAAATCGGGTGCTGCAGCAGGAACAAAGAAATCAAAGATGAAGAGAGCGCTTTATACTGGGCGCCGGTTTATTTGTACGGTCTTAAAGAAAAACTGGCGCAGTATGGAAAAAATCTGGTGTTAACCGGAGAAATTTGCGGCCCGGGAATCCAAAAAAACAGACTGCGGCTGTCCGCTTTTGAATGGTATGTGTTTGATGTAAAAGACTGGGATTCCGGAAGGTACCTCCCCTATGACGCAGCCTGTGAGTTATGCGCAAGTTTAGGCGTGCCCATAGTCCCGCTGGAAGAACGCGGGGAACATTTTGATTATGCTCTGGAACAACTGCTTGAAAAAGCAAAAGGGAAATACCCCAGCGGTCTGGACAAAGAAGGCATTGTCGTACGCAATGCGGTGTCCCCCAAGTCTGTTTCGTTTAAGGTGTTGAATAATGACGCTCTGCTTAAGGAGAAAGACTAAATGTATTATGTGCGATTTAATTTTGCATTTTAGAATTTTTAGACATTCATTTTGCCCATCACAATAAAATCATTTTTCAATTTTCTCAGAAATTGGCGTGAACCATTCCATTTGACAGAAAGTTCCGTCATAGGCGTTTTCATCCACTCTTTCAAAGTAAACGCTGCATAATGGCCAATTATACTTTTCGCTTTCATTATTGATGAACCGGCCAATAGCGTCATACATTCCCTTTGCCCTATCCTGATTGATGTCGTAATAATGATGCTGTCCAATATAGCGGAATTTTACGCATAATGAAGAGTCAAATGTGTCTCCGTAAAGCCCCTGAGGAATATTTCGCAGTGACTTCACCTGAATTGACGGCAAATACCATGAATAGTCCGCTTCCTCGCCGGCGAGTCTTGTCAGGCCGATATACACGCTGGGATTTACAATATTTTTAACGGACGGCATATCGTTTTCCCAGAATTGTTTGGCCGCCGTTGGAGCCAAAGTTAATGCATCACGGAAAGGTATTTTCTGCCTTTTACCAATAACATGAAATTGCGGAACTATTACGATATCCGGCCCGAAAATAACGCCTTCCGTAAGTTTATTTGTGTCGAAAAGGTGAATAGGCGGCGTGATTTTTATAATTTTCCCGGTCTTGCGCAAATCACCCGGGGTCAGTCCGAATTCCCGCTTAAAAGTTCTGATATAGGATTGCTCATACTGAAATCCGTACTCCAGCGCGATGTCAACAACATTGAAATCGGTTTTAATCAAATCTTCAAGACTTGCCGCCAGTTTCCGGGAACGTATGTAACTTCCAAGGGTCTGTTTAAAAGCGAATTTAAAAAGTCTTTGCAAATGCACTGATGACAGAGAAAAAAGTTCAGCAAGAATATCAGCGTTGAAATCTTCCTTTATTCTTTTTTCAATCTCAGTTAAAACATTTTCCAGTAAATCATACGGCCGCATCTTGTTTTCCTGTTGTTTTGAATAACTACCTTATAAAATCGTAGTTTTGTAAGCCATAGGCTGAAAAAACTGCAGGACTTGTAAGACAACCAACCGGATTGTCTCACAAGTCAATTAACTATACAGGTATTAAGGTGTTTTGTCAATATAAAAATGTATGCGCAAAGGTTTTAAATTTGCGGATTCATTGCGGCGTACATTAATTATTTGTTATATATTATTTACAACAAAAACAGAACCTATACATAAAGCTAAAAACTCCATACCTCCCACTAAATAATTACCTAACAAAGTAGTTTGAAATGCTATACCTTGTATTATTCCAACAACAATCAATGGAATCAACCATTTCATTTTATTTCTAATAATTATATCTATTATTATTCCAATATATACCAGTATTGATGCAAAATAATTATGTATAGTAATATACTCAATAAAATAAGAGTTAAATGATGCTAAAGCTAAAAATCCTATTCCTACAAACCATTTATTATAAAGAAGCCAACAACCCATTATGAATAAAAAGAAAGTATAGAAGTAAACTCTATTTATATCCATTCCCATTATTGAAGAATATGAAGTTTTACTATGCAGTAAACCATCGAAGAATCCTGTAATAATAAATCCAAACAATATAATATATGTTAATATTTTCCTAATCAAATATTTATTCAAAATTATATCTCCTTTGCATAAAATCTGCAATTAATAATATTATTTACTTATATATTATTTAAGTCAAGTATTTTACAGTAAAATTTTTTGTATTCCCAACAAATTTCGGCCGCTATGTCATATAACGTTCCGATTGTAATTGACGGTTTTTTGCGTAACCCGAACCGCCGTTAGGCGGCGAAGCAGTTAGAGACATAATTTTATACGAAGTGGCGTTTTTTCAATTTATTCTTTTTAAATATCCAATGAATTATGCAACCAGTAAATAACGGAAATGTAACTACAATTAATTTATTATATTGTATTGCATCATAAAATCTTAAATGTAATATTGACCATATTGCCCTTGTTGTTCCACATCCAATACATTCCTTATTAAAAATTATCCGATAAAAGCAAATAGGAAATGTATCTCCCAAATATTCTTTTGGAATAGTGTAAAAAACGACTAACATTATTATTACTATGAAAAATTTTATTATCGAAATTTTTAATGCCCTTATTTTGTCTAATAAGGGCATTTTTCTCAAACTATTGTTTTTTAATAACATTACCATCTTTATCGGTAAATTTCTCAGCCAGGATCATAATCCAGTCGATCAACCACCATACTCCACAGCCTCCGCCTGTTATTAATTTTAAAACACCTGTCCCTATTTTCCCTACATAAAACCTGTCAACTCCAAATTCGCCGAGGAAAATAGAAAGAAGAAATACTGTCAACCAATTTGAAGAAATATCACTGGTTTGTTTTTTCTGCCTAACACCGCATTTCGGACAGATTTCTGCTTCTTTTTTTATAACGGCGCCACAAGATGCACAAAAGGCTTCATCTGCCGCTTTTTCTCTGACATCACTCATACATTACTCCTTTTTATTGGTATTACTTTACTCAAGAAAGTATTTTTTTATATTATTTCATGATATATATTCTTAAGTCAATAATCTTTTTTCTATTATCTAGGGCATTTAACCTGACGTTTCAGTTGTAAATGACGTTTTTGCGGTTGCGATAAAGGAATTGCGCAGAATTCCTTTATCACAAAAAGGTGGCGGAGTGAGGCGTGGGAATGGCGTAGCCATGACCTAGCCGAACGTAGCCCAAACCGCCCTCAAGGAGGCGTACATTAACAGTCCTGTTGAGGGTGCAGAAAAAAGTTTAAAGTCTGTTCCACAAAGTAACCGACTTTGTGGACAGACACTATTTAACTTCTACAAGCTTTTCTATTTCTTCAGCCAATGCTTTCATGACCTCTTTGTTGTCCTTTGCACCGCCAAGACCTGCCATACGTCCGATAGCTTGTACATTTGCAAGGGCACCCTCGGTTACATGGTGTATCAAACTCATCGCTACACCTTCTTTTTTTGTTTGCGTAACTTGTATGGTCTTCTTTACCGACACAACCTCATTTGTAAATTTGTTCAAACCTTGGACAACAATAAACTTTCCTCTGATCATCTTCTTTTTCAGTTCAATGGGTCCAAATTTTTCTTCAAGATTGCCATTACGCATAATCTCAAGCAGTTCCTCGATTGAATATTTACGTTTTGTTTCGATAAGAACTGCTTGACCACCTGGAACAATTTTCATTTTGAATACCTCCGCAAA
Organism: Treponema sp.; assembly: GCA_031254615.1. GTDB lineage: Bacteria > Spirochaetota > Spirochaetia > Treponematales > Breznakiellaceae > WQXQ01. The sequence goes on from JAIRUC010000177.1 coordinate 5,218, forward strand.
ATTAATTTATTTTTTTATTGCAATTTAACAATGTTAGTAAATTTAACCACATAATGAGAAAAATATCAACATAGTGAACTCCTTTTTGTGATTCTCATTCTAATATTTCATAGGGTAATACAAGATTTTGAATATGTTTTTCCTGTCTGAGAATTTCCGCCTATTAATATTACCATTATACGCCTTTGTGTAAAATTTTTTTGTTTCTTTTAAACCGGCCAGTCCCCTAATCCCTTCCTCAGAACTTTTATCTCGTCGCCGCACATATCCAGAATTGTAGAAAAAACACGCTCCCGTTCTTCGCCGGAGTCCAGAATCATGTCTACTCCGTTAATTTCTTCAAGTTCCCAGCCGCTTTCAAAAAGATTGTCTTCGGGGATTGGCGGCAGTTCAGTACCCGCTTCTTCATTGCCTGCCGGCTCTTCTTCGTCAATGCCTGCCATGCTTTTTTTTGCGGTTATTGAGTATAACGGATGTCCGATGGTTTGGATCAGGCGGATGGGGACGGGATATTCGGGGATACGCACACCAACTTCATGGCGGCGGATGTCCAGCACTTTTTCCGTTCCCGGCAGAGTTTTTAAAATAAAAACATAAGGCCCCGGAGAAAGACGGTTTATCAAACGGAAACGGGTATTGTCCAAACTGCACACATCAACAAACTGGGAAATACTTGAACACAGAAGGGTGAAGTGCCGCTCGTCCCTTTCGCCGGAAAGCCGCCTTAGCTTTTTTATTCCGGCGGGAGATTTTAAAGAGCAGACAATGCTCCAGCTTGTGTCCGTGGGCAGGGCGATTAACGCCCCTTCTTCCAGCAGTTTTACCGCTCTTGTCAGCACTCTGTCATCAATATTTGATGGGACAATATATTCAATCATGGAAAACTCACGGCACCCAAATCAGCTTGTCGGGCTCGGACTCTTTTATAAAAATATTCTCATAGCGTCCCGAATGTTCCACAATTGTTTTTTCCGGAAAATAATTGTTCATAAAAAACCAGACAACATCCGCCATATCCGCAGTGGAATTGGACGGGGCATAGCGAAACCAAAGTTCCTTATCTTCAAGAAAAGCCCTTGCCTTTGAATCGTCGCACAATTCAGGATCGGTAAGGCGGCGTATTTCGCTTCTTAGTCCGCCGTAATGGGTCAGCCCAACATGGTACAACCGCAGGTGCTTTGTCTCATCCATCCAGTATATTTCAAAAATACCGGCGACCGAAGGAACTTTGGCATTTATTTCCCACCTGTCTCCTTTGGAAAGCGGAGACCAATTGACATAATAGTAGATATCCTGATTGTTTCCTCTCTTTTTCAGAGTAGTTATGCCAAATTCCATGGTTTACTATATCATGAAGAGAGGACAGTGAACAGTTAACAGTTAACTGTTCACCAATCTCCACTATATTAAATATATAATAATGTATAAAAAACAATACACTTTCCGATTTTCATGTGCCTGTTGATTAATGTTCAGCCTTTCGTAACTCCTTATCCTGCAAGGAATTATCGTTATTTGACCAGTATTTCTCAATCTTGGCATGAAACTTGCTATATAATAACGAGGCTCGGGAGGTAGTTATGCAGAAAAAGCCGGATAAATCAAACGATGATTTGCTTGAAATGTACTTCAGGCAGATTAAGAATTTTCCTCTTTTAACTTTTGAAGAAGAATTGGAATTATCAAAACAGATACTTGAGGGAGATATCGAGGCTCTGCACAAACTTGTAAACTCCAATCTGCGGCTGGTAATAAAAATCGCCGGACTGTACAGCAAAAATAATGGTTCTATTTTGGACATTATTCAGGAAGGGAATATGGGGCTGATCCATGCGGCGGAAAAATACGATTACCGTAAGAACGTCCGCTTCTGTACATACGCAAGCTGGTGGATACGCCAGTTTATAAGCCGCTTTCTTTCAAACAAGAGCAGAATGGTACGTTTGCCGATGCGGAAAGAGGAAGCCCTTCGCAAGATTCAATATACATACCATGTACTTTGCCAGACTTTGATGCACCAGCCGGAAAATTCCGATATTGCCAAAGAGCTTGGCATTTCTGTTCAGGATGTTGATTCTATTGTTAATATGGCCGCCGGTTCTTTGTCGTTTGAGCAGAATGTTACAGATGACGAATCTGCTGCCAACGCTATTGATATCCACGAAGATTACACCTACTGCCCGGAACGGAATCTTATGAAACAGATTTCAATTGACAGCACAAAACGGGTTTTGAATAAATTAAAAGACAGGGAAAGACATATTTTAACTTACCGCTATCAATTGAACGGCGGGGAGCGCTGCACATTAAGGGAAATCGGGGACAAGTTTGATATTTCCCCGGAAACTGTGCGTCAAATTGAGTTGAGAGCGTTAAAAAAGATACGCGGCCACGCAAGTGAACTGCGCGAATGTATGTACGTTGAGGCAATTTAGAGATAAGCGACATTGAAACGCCGCTTATCTCTAGCTATAATGATTGAATGATAACTGAAAACGCGCTGGTGGTGTACAAAAATAAACCGGCGCTTGTAAAAGAAGTCTTAAACGGAAAAATAACAATCTCTCTGCAGAACGGCGAACAGGTTAAGGTTCGCGATAAAGATATTGAGCTGATTCATCCGGGGCCGGTAAAAAGTTTTAATGAAATTGCCGGAAACGCAGCTTCCGCCCCGGCAGTCAGAGAAGCGTGGGAATTGTTATCTGACGACGCAACCGCATCCTATTCACTTAAAGATTTTGCGGCTCTTGTTTTTGGCGAATACACCGCCGCTTCCGCCTTTGCCGCTTACTGTGTGTTGTTGGACGGACTTTATTTTTCGGGAACGCCCGATGCGGTTGTACCCCGCAGTAAGGAAGACGTAACAGCCGAAGAAAGAAAGCGAGATGAAAAACAGCGTGAAACAGGAGAGCGGTCTGCTTTTCTGGACAGGATAAAAATCTGTTTAAAAAAGCCGGCTACTCATCCTATACTTCCGGAAGACGCGCGTTTTCTGCAGGATGTCGAAGCGCTCGCTTACGGCAAATCTGCAAAGAGCCGCACAATGAGAGATTTGGGTCTTGGAGAAACTCCCGAAGACGCTCATGCCCTTCTGTTGACTACAGGCGTTTGGACGCCGGCAATTAATCCCCACCCAAGCCGCTTCGGCATTGCGCTGATCAGCGCGGATATTCCCCTTGAAGCGCCGCCGCCCGAAGACAGGCGCGATCTTTGCCACCTTGCTGCATTCGCAATAGACAGCCCATGGAGCCATGATCCCGACGACGCCGTCTCGATCGAAACAACCGAAGAGACGTACACACTTTATGTTCATGTCGCCGATCCCGCTTCCTCGGTTGCGCCTAACAGTCCCGCGGAGAGAGAAGCCCGGGACAGAGGCGCTACTCTTTATCTGCCGGAAAACGCTGTCAGAATGTTTGCGGAAAATGCTCTGCCGTTGTTCGCTCTCGGGCTTTCCGAAAAATCGCCGGCGTTGACTTTTAAAATGACGCTGAACAAAAACGGCGAATTATTGGATACCGAAATTTTTCCTTCTGTTGTAAAAGTGCACCGTATCACCTACGAAGACGCGGACAAAGAGATGGAATCCCCCGATGGGGCGGACGCATCCGCGTTACGTGCTCTTTTCGACTTGTCTATGCTGAATTTCAAACGCAGGAATCGCATGGGCGCGATAAACATAGATTTGCCCGAGGTTCATGTTGCCGTAACGGACGGTAATGTAGAAGTAGTACCTATAATCCGCTACCGCTCGGCTGTGCTGGTGCGTGAGTGCATGATTATCGCCGGAGAAGGCGCCGGAAACTGGGCTGCCAAAAAAGGGCTTGCCTTTCCGTACATCAGTCAGGAAGTTGAATTACAGGGAAAAGTTCCCGGCGGCTTGTCTGGCTCGTGGCAGCTGCGCCGCTGCATGAGGCCGCGGGTTCTTTCGACAAAGCCGTGGCGGCATCAGGGGCTTGGCCTTGACACCTACACACAGGTTACAAGCCCCTTGCGCCGTTACACCGATCTTCTGGCTCATCTTCAGATACGCGCTTTTTTACGCGGTGATAAACTTCTTCCTTCGGACGAAGTAATGGCGCATCTGGGAGCGGGGGAAGCGTCCGCAAGCGCTGTTTCCCATGCGGAACGCTTTTCAAAAGCGCACTGGAAGATGGTTTACCTTATTGGCAAAAAAGACTCTGTCTGGGACGCTGTAGCCCTTGAACAAAAAGGAAACCGCTGGGC
>JAIRUC010000186.1 GCA_031254615.1 Treponema sp.
TTGAGTGTTATTTATATTCCCCCTGATTGTCCCGCCTTTCATGATAAATTCAACATGGTTTTCCGTATCGCTGTGATCTGCGCGGAGAAATACGCCCGCACCGTTCTTGTTCATGTTGGGTCCAACTCCAGTGCCTGAGTTGTAATTGTTTTGCAGAAAAACATTGTCGTACATAATTAATTTTGCGCTTTTCCCATTTACTGAGATAAGCGGCGCAAGGGCTTGAATGGGCGGGGTGTTCAAATAACCACCGTCAATGACAAGGCTTTCTCCGGAAGACAGGCTTCCTCCGGAAGACAGTTCACTCCCCATGTAGGGCTTTCCCAGGGTGAGGCTTGCGAATTCTCCGGTCAGCCAAAAGAGCGGATCATCAAGATTGCCGCTTCCCCGCTGAATGGTTTTGCTGCCGTCTGCCGCCACAAGCCGGATATGTTTTGTGGTATCAATAATAATGGGTTCATCTAAAATTATATCAGAAAGTACGGTTATTTCATCGGGAGTGTTTATGGATGTTCCGGCGGCGGCTTCAAAGGCTTCGTTTAAGGTGGCGTAGTAATGGATGGTTACGCCTTCTACGCGGCTTGCCGCGGGTGTATCTTCCGCGGCAAATGCGGCGGGGGCAAAGACTGCGGCGAAAACAAAAGAAACCACCCACGTTTTGCGGAACATGGTACCAGTATACTACTTTTTAATGTACTTGGCCAATAATTCTATTCGGCTTTGTACACCAAGTTTGGCGTACAGTTTTTTTATATGAAATGTAACGCCTGTATAGGTTAAGCCCATGTTATGGGCGATTTCCTTTGTGGATAGTTCTGTCAGGAGCTGGTCGAAAATTTCCCGTTCGCGGGGGGAGAGTTCAACTTCCGGTTCAATGGGTTTGCCGGCGGGGATTGGCTGTTGTTTCAGTTTGAAAAAAAAAAACGTATACTCTCTTGTATATGTTTGGTCGATGGTCGCCTGGCTGGGGGTGGTGGTGCGGTGGGTTAACATATATTTTTCTGATATATTTTGCCACTAATTCTACACGGCTTTGTATTCTGAGTTTGCTGTAGAGGTTTCTGATGTGAAAGGTAACGCCTGAATATGTGAGTTCAAGGTTTTGGGCGATTTCATCTATGGAAATGTCCGTGAGGAGCTGGTCAAAAATCTCTTTTTCGCGGGGGGTGAGTTCTGCTTCCGGTTCTATGGCGGCGGTTCCTCCGGCGGGGATTGGCTGTTGTTTTCGCCTGAAAATAAGGAAGAACACAAGGTTGCCAAGTGTCAGTACGGACGCTATGACGATTATCCACCAAGGGCGGCTGTCTGGTTTTGGCTTATCCCATTTTTCCCCTTGTCCAAAAACACCGTTTTCTGTAGGTGAACCGGTATAGCTTAAAAAATCGTTTTCACCGACGGTATCATCCCTGAACTGAAAGAGCGGATCATCAGGCAGAGCGACTTCAACCGCATGACCAAAAACGTTTGGCCCTATACCGTTGATTGCCCTGTTTCTGAAACCTGCCGGCGCGTCAGAACCATAGATTATTCCGCCTGTCTTTTTGAAGCTGCCCCTGCTGCCTGTAGAGAAACCCCCGCCTGACCGGACGGCGGTATTGTTCATTATTATTCCGCCTTCCATGGTGAATAAACCAAAACCGGTAATTAAAACGCCGCCGCCTTTGGGGATGTCATTTTTAGTGTCACGGATATTTCCACTGATTGTTCCGCCTTTCATTATGAATTCCGTTAGGTTTACGGTATCATCGTCAACGGTGCGGATCATTACGCCCGCTCCGTTCTGGTAAATACTGGTTCCAACCGCGCTGCCTGAGTTGCAATTGTTTTGCAGGAAAACATTGTCGTACATGATCAATTTTGCGCCTTGCCCATTTACCGCAATAAGCGGCGCACGGGCTTGTATGGGCGGGGTGTTGAGATACCCGCCGTCGATAACAAGTTCGCCCTCCATACCGGGCTTGCCCATGGTGAGGCTTGCGGAATTTCCAAGCAGACGGAAAAGCGGGTTTCCCAGATTGGCGCTTCCCCGCTGTATGGTTTTGCTGCCGTTTGCGGCCACTATGCGGATGTGTTTGGGGGTGTCAATTATTATGGGTTGGTCAAGGATTATGTCGGAAAGGATGGTTATTTCATCGGGGGTGTCTATGGATGTTCCGGCAGCGGCTTCAAAGGCTTCGTTCAGGGTGGGGTAATAATGGGTTGTTACGCCTTCTGTGCGGCCGGCGGCGGGGTCGGCGAAGGCTGCGACGGCGGTGAAAAAAAATAAACCCGCCCACATTTTGTAGAACATTGTAAAATTGTACCAAAAAAATCAAGTAATATCCAACATGACATGATGGGGATTGTTCCATGGTTTTCACGAGCTACAATCCACCATGAGCGCCCTAGAAATGTATGCCCAAAATAAGTGCGATAAGCAGCCCTGCCTGACCGCATGGTACCAATCTTTAGGCATACATTTTTATTTACAAACTTATCATCGTAAGCACCATCGCGAACAAAGCGATAGTTTCGGCAATACCGACAACAGCGATGTACAGCGCAAAGCCCTTGCCTGTTTCACCCTGCGCGTCGGCGGCGGCGGCTCCTACCTTGCCCTGAACAATGGCGGAAAACGCTATCGCAAGGCCGGAAGCAAGCCCGTAGCCGAGATAAAGCAAGCCGTTTTCCGGCGCAAATGAAGCCGCGGCTGCCATCTGACCCATCAGAATAAAACCGTAAAAAGTCTGCGTCAGCGGCGCGCCGGCAAATGTTAACAGCATCATTGGAGCCCCTTTGTTGGCTATATAACACTTTTTCCACGCGCCAATTGTTGCAGAACCGGCAAAACCAATACCGATAGCCGAACCAACAGCCGAGATACCCATTACAAGACCGGCTCCCAATAAACCTAAATTCATACTTTACTCCTCATATAAAAACTATTTACGCTAATATTCCCGGATTAACATCCCTTTGGAATATTAGTCACCTTACCCTATTTAGCCCTCTGCGCAAACGGCTTGTATGCCGTACCTGACCATGTTAATCCTACGTGCGACGAAAACTCCAGTGTGTTAAGACGCACCCCGTGAACTAGCACCGACAATACATTGAGAATCAAGTTTAGCCCGTGCCCGAATGCCAACAACAATATTCCGGCAAAAATAATAAATCCGCCAAGCAAGGGGCCGGCCATTGTATTTACGGTTGAGGCAATTGACGCGCCGGCAAGACCTACCGCCCAAAGCCTGATATACGACATAATATCAGAGAATACATTGGTTATTCCCAATACAACGGAAATAATATTTTTACAGCTTTCCAGAACGGACTTCCCTATGCTTCCGTCATAAGAGGCAAAAATGAAATTTAAAACAAAGCCGCCGCCAAGAAGATAAATTGAAGCCGGCAGTAACGGGATTGAGCGGACGTCATTGCTCACAACAAGAAACAGCACCACATTAAACATTCCCCAAAGCATCGCGATTGATCCAAGCTCAGAAAAGAGCTTAAGCGATTTTATATTCCTGAAAAATCCTTTAATGTGCGCGATTGTCAGCTGTAAAAGACCAAGAGAAAAACAGAAAATTTGCAGATTCTGATCTACCAGCCTCTCATCTGTTTTTGCGGTTGAGAATACGGAAAAAGAAATGTTCCGTAAAAATTGCGGAACTTTATCAACTTCGACGCCGAACCATGTACAGGTCATCACGCCCCACACCGTGTTAAAAACACCCAGCAGTAACAGCATCTGCAAACCTTGCGGCACGCCTTTTTTCACCGTTTTCGCAATGCCAATTACAGCAATAAGAGAAAGAATAATGCCGTATGCCGCGTCTCCAAAAATCATGCCGAAGAAAATACAGAAGAAAATGAGAAACCACGGAGAAATATCCACTTCGCGGTAACCGGGTACAATCCCAAGGAAATCGGTAATGGGGTTTAACAGATTTACAAACCTGTGGTTTTTAAGTTTTGTCGGAACCGCCTCGTCTGTTTCTTCAGGGTCTATCAAAGACAGCGCCCAGCCGTGTTTACCGGCAACAGATTTTAAATGATGAATATCATCTACAGGCACATAACCTGTCAGATAAGAAAGCCCCATTCCGGCAGGGATATCGCTTACTTTTTCCATGCTGACAAGGGCTGTTTCAAACTCAATGTCCTGTTCAACATCCGCCATTTCCTTGATTAAAGCGGGGCGGCGGCTGGCAAAGCTTTTCAACTTGGCGTCAAGTTCTTCCATATCAAGTTTTATTTCGTCTGTTTCTTGAATTAACGCATGTTTTGATTTTTCGGGAAGCTGGAAGGGAGAGGCGCCTTGTATTTCCTTGTCCAGCACCAACAGACGGACAACATTCTTGCTCTCAAAAAGTTTGATGTAATTCACATCTTCCGGAAGCGCGGCAAACGCGTCGGGGGTAAGTTCATAAAGAAAAACCGGAAGTCCAAGGGTTTCCATTTCTTTTATTGAAGCGGGATCAAAATCGCCCCATGGAGCGATACGTGCAATTTCGCGGTTCAAAAACATATCGCGATCCTGCAGAGCCTTGCGTTCCTTGCCAATTCCGACAATCAAGTCGGGAAGATACGGTCTTGAGGCTTTTACAACCGCATCCAGTGAGTATGGCTCTTCTTCTTCATCACCGTAAATATCTGTTGAACGCCGTCCCCTGTGTATTCCTTCATTATTTACACGCCTTTCAGGATCAGGAGGCGGGGGAGTTTTCTTTTTTGGAATTTTTATATCGCCAAGCAGTCCTATAGCGCCTTCTACTTTGCTTTTCCGTTCAATCACTTTTGAATTACCGTCCGGAGTGTTCGCGTTTTGTAGATGCACTACACCAATTTCACGCAATTTTAAAAGAGCTTCATTAACACTGCTGTCCTGTACCATAAGGCACACTTTTTTCATTGGTACAATCATATAGCCGCCGCCTTTTCGGTTCCGCTTTTAGCTATTTTGCCCCGTACAACGGCGGCAGTCTGCTGATCGCCAAGATAAACCTGAATCTTTTTTATATTACCCATAGTTTCCGGTATTTTAACTTTTTCAAAAAGATTAACCCTCTGAGTTGTTACGCGCAATTCATGTTCCAGCCTTTTTCGCTGTTCTTCGACAATCTGCGATTCAAGGTCAAGCAAAAGCACCTGCTTCATTGCATCGACGGCTTTATCAAGCCATGCCGGAGTGCGCGCAAGATCGTACTGCTCTGTTTCAAAATCAGCGCCTTCAAAAATCGGAATTACTACGCCGGCGACATTCCCCTGCCCCGTACGCAGGCTGGTAATTTTCAATATGCTCTGTGTAAAAAATCCTGTTTCGCCGAAAACGCCTATCCATGTTTTGAATGATTCATCCAGATTGTCTCTTGCGCTCTGCAATTCTTTAAGGCGCAGTTCTGTTAAACGAATCTCGCCCTGTAACTGCTGTTTTTTCAGCATAAGCGTTGGCAGATAACGCTTGTACATTTTGAGTGAGTCTTTCTGTTTTTTCAGCTCGTTTTTAGTGAGCCTGATTTTTGCCATTCACAATCCTTAATTTTTCGGCCAAAATTTGGTTATCAATTCCGTCCTTAAACCTGTTTCTTCAGGATTAAAGCAGGAAGAAAGAATTTCCCATCCAAGATCAAGCGCTTTTTCCAGCGGTATATTTACCGAAAGATCCATCATTCTTGTTTCAAACTGGTCGCCGTATTTTAAAAGTTTTTCGTCCCACGCCGTCATGATAAAGCCCATCGCTTTCTTTTCCAGCGTGTCACGGAAAGCGGAATAAAGTTTGATCATTCCGTCCATAAGAGCGCGGTGGTCTTCGCGTGTTTTTCCGTTAACCTGCTGTTTAAGGCGGGAAAGTGAGCCAAACGGTTCAATACGACCGTTTTTAAGATAGTACTGGCCTTCCGTTATGTATCCGGTATTGTCGGGCACAGGGTGTGTTACGTCGTCGCCGGGCATTGTCGTAACGCCAAGGACGGTGATAGAACCCGCGGTTTCAAAGTCAACGGCTTTCTCGTAACGGCTTGCGAGCTGGCTGTAAAGATCGCCCGGATAGCCTCGGTTACTTGGAACCTGCTCCTGAATGATAGAGATTTCTTTCATTGAGTCGGCGAAGTTTGTCATGTCGGTAAGAAGGACAAGCACGTCCTTTCCCTGCAAGGCAAATTTTTCGGCAACCGCGAGGGACATATCCGGTATCATTAGACATTCGACAGTCGGGTCGCTCGCGGTATGTACGAACATTACGGTACGAGCCAGCGCCCCGCCGTTTTCCAAAGTGTCTTTAAAGTAAAGATAGTCGTCGTATTTAAGACCCATTCCGCCAAGAACGATAACATCGACTTCCGCCTGCATCGCGATACGGGCAAGCAGTTCGTTGTAAGGCTCACCGGAGACCGAGAAAATCGGCAGCTTTTGAGAGACGACCAATGTGTTAAAAAGATCGATCATCGGGATTCCCGTGCGGATCATTTTGCGCGGAATAATGCGCTGGGACGGATTTACCGAAGGTCCGCCGATTGGGATTAAATTTTCGTGTAACGCCGGTCCGTTGTCGCGCGGTTTGCCGGAGCCGGAAAAAACCCTGCCCATTAAATTCTCTGAAAACGGAACCTGCATTGGACGGCCGAGAAAGCGGACAGTGTCGCCCGTGGAAATACCGCGTCCGCCCGCGAATACCTGCAACGAAACAATGTCGCCCTGTAAGCGGTTTACTTCCGCAAGGGACGTGCCGAACACAGTATCGACTTCGGCGAGATCACCGTAACGGACATCTTCCGCCCGGACGGTAATAACGCTTCCTGTTATTGATTCAATCTTGCTATATACCTTATTCATGATACCCTCGCCTTACACCAATATTTTTTCGGCGGCTTTGTCCAGACCTTTTGACTGGGCTTTTACCGCGGTTTCAATTTCACCTTCAAGAGTGGTAAAACGATCGCTCTTCCATTCCGAACCATTGTAGTCAAGGAATTTCTGCCTGAGCCTGTTGAACCAGCTTCGCGCTTCGTTCTTGTCTGCAAAAGTAAATTGAGACGCCAGAACAACAAGCAGTTTCGCGAACACATATATTTGTCTTTCCGGCTTAACGGCGGCATCTACCGCGTCAAATGAGTTTTGCTGGAAGTAAACGGAGTCGATAAGATCGCCCTTCAGATAAATGACATAGTCTTCGATACTTGTGCCTTCTTCGCCGACAACCTTCATCATCTGTTCAACTTCCATGCCGCGGCGCATAAATCCGTGGGCGTATTCAACTTTTTCTGAGGCGATAATTCCCTTGTACTTTGACCATGAATCGAGCGGGTGAATGGCGGGGAACTTGCGCGCGTCGGAGCGTTCGCGGGAAAGACCGTGGAAGGCGCCTACAACTTTCAGCGTCGCTTGCGTTATTGGTTTTTCAAAGTTACCGCCCGCAGGACTTACAGTGCCGCCGATTGTTACAGAGCCAAGCGAGCCGTCGCGAAGGCGCACAATGCCCGCTCTTTCGTAAAAGCTGGCGATTGTCGATTCCATGTACGCTGGGAACGCTTCCTCGCCCGGGATTTCTTCAAGGCGGCCGGACATTTCGCGCATAGCCTGAGCCCAGCGGCTGGTTGAATCCGCAAGCAGAAGGACGTTCAAGCCCATCTGCCTGTAGTATTCGGCAAGTGTTACCGCCGTGTAAACCGACGCTTCGCGCGCGGCGACCGGCATCGAGGAAGTGTTACAAATAATGATCGTCCTTTCCATTAAGGAGCGGCCTGTTCTTTCGTCTTTTAATTCGGGGAACTCTTTGAGGGTTTCGACAACTTCACCGGCGCGCTCACCGCAGGCCGCGACAATTACGATGTCAACGTCCGCGAAACGGCTGGTGATTTGCTGAAGAACCGTCTTGCCCGCGCCGAACGGGCCGGGGATACAGTAAGTGCCGCCGCGCGCCACAGGGAAAAAAGTGTCGATAAGGCGGACGCGGGTAACCATTGGGTCTACAGGTTTAAGCCGCTCTTCATAACAATCAATGGCGCGTTTTACCGGCCAGCGGAAACTCATTTTAACCTGTATGTTATTTCCCTTCTCGTCAGCTAACTCGGCGATTGTGTCGTGTATTTTGTAAGTCCCCGCCGGCTTAATTGAAGATACGGTATAAGAGCCGTACAGATAAAAAGGAACCATTATGCGGTGTGTGAAAGAACCTTCCGGCACTGTGCCGAGGGTGTCTGCGCGCTCAACCTTGTCGCCGACTTTTGCCTTCGGCGTAAACTGCCAGCTTGAATCGCCGGGAAGCGGGTCGATGTAGACGCCCCTTTCCAAAAAGTAACCGGCCGCTTTCGCCAGCTGTGGAAGCGGGTTTTGAAGGCCGTCGTAAACCTGCCCCAGCAGACCCGGCCCTACTTCGACCGACAACATATCTCCGGTAAATTCAACTTCATCGCCGACAGTAATGCCTTTGGTAATCTCAAAAACCTGCAGCTGGCTAATATTGCCGCGAATACGGATAACTTCGCTTTTCAGTTTTGAACCGGCGACTTTTACATAGCCGACCTCATTCATGGAAACAATCCCGTCAAAGCGGACGCTTACCATATTGCCGTTAAC
>JAIRUC010000208.1 GCA_031254615.1 Treponema sp.
TCGCCCATTGCGGCAAGGCAGTAGGCGCAGGACAAAAGAGCGTTATCGTCTACACTGCCGGGAATTGCGCCGGCGGCTTCAAACCAGTTTTTTGCCGCGCCTTCAATGTCTCCCGACAATTGTTTCAGGCGCGCAAGACGGACAAGGGTTTCGTGCCGCTGTGCGGGCGGGATTCCCTGCTTGCTCGCTGTCTTTTCCATGTTTTGAATTTCCGCTTCCAGCGAAACGCCTGTCTGCGCGAAAACACTTTGCCGCCCGAATGTGCAAGCGGCGGTTATCATCAAAACAAGGAAAACATATCTCTTCATTATTTTCCGCCGCGCTTTTTTGCTGCAAATCTTTCTTTGGCGGCCGCCGCGTCCTGTTTGATTTTTTCACTGGTTTCAGGATCGGCTTGAAGCGCGGCAGGATCGGGATATGGATACAGCTCATCTGTTTCATTTTTTTCTTTATGCGGTTTTTCTTTGTTTTTTTTCCTTATGCTAAAAACAAACGGCAAAGCAAAAAGAAGCCCAAAAATAAACGAAACAAAAATTGTAAAGAATATCGGAATCTCAGATAATGCGGCAAAGCCAAAATTTATATCACATTTGTTTTCCAGATTTAATCCGATGAAACCCAAAAAAAGGGCAAAAATAATAATAATTAAAATAAATCGCCAGGGCATGGTCTTATCTCCTTTGCTCGAAATGTATTTCCTTTAAGGGCAGAAAGCGTCACTTCTGCGAAAGAGCCTATCATTGAAGCGCTGCCCGGAACTGCCGCCATTTCGTCTTTTTCTGTCCTCGTTATTAATTCATCGGCATTTTTTCGGGAAATTCCTTCTATTAATACAATTTCTTTACTGCCAATTCTGCTTTTTAACAGCTGGGTCGTGTGCTTCTTTTGAAGAGCAATCACTCTGGAAAGCCGCTCCCTTTTGACCTCCTCGCTGATTCTGTCCGGCAGGTCAAAGGCTTTTGTCCCCTCCCTTGGGTTAAAATGGTACATATAGGCATAAGAAAACCTGACTTCTTCCATTAACTGGAGGGTCTGCTCAACATCTTCCTCTGTTTCGCCGGGAAAACCAACCAAAATGTCCGTGGAAAGGGTGATTCCCGGCAGAGCGGCGCGGATTTCGCCGGCAAGTTCAAGATAGCGCTCCCTTGTGTAGCCGCGGTTCATCGCTTTCAGGATGGCGTTTGAGCCATGCTGAACAGGAAGGTGCAGGTGGCGGCAAAAAACGGGATTTTCCGCCATAACCTGTATCGCTTCGGAAGAAAAATTGCGCGGGTTGGCGGAAAGAAATCGAATCCATTTTATCCCGCTTTTTTGCGCTTCGTCCGCGGAAAATTTTAAAAGACCGGAAAAACTCATTTTGTCCTTTTCCCAAAAATAGCTGTTTACATTCTGCCCAAGCAAAGTGATCTCGCGCACTCCCCTGCCGGCGACAAGACGGATTTCCTGCGCTATTTTTTGAGGATCGCGGGAAACTTCCCTGCCGCGCACATACGGAACAATGCAGTACGAGCAGAAAGTGTCGCAGCCGTGCATGATGGGAATAAAACTGCGGAACTGTCCTTCTTCAAGGTGTGAATTTGAAAAAGAAAAAACCGCGTTTTCGGTTAAGTCGAGCTGAGCCTTTTCGCCTTTTTCCGCGGCTTCAAGTATCAGTGGGAAAAGCGAGCGGGCGGAAGTACCCATCACATAATCCACCGCGGGATATTTTTCTTTCAGCGTTTCACCTAACCTTTGCGCCATACAGCCGGCAACAATCAGGGTAAAGCCGTTCTTTCGTTTTTTTTTCAAACTTGAGTAATGAGCAATTCGCCCAAGCGTTCTTTTTTCCGCAGTCAGTCTTACGGAGCAGGTGTTAATCAGTACAAGGTCTGCGCCATCAGCGTCTTCGGCTTCCTGCCAGCCTTGTTCTTTACAGGCAAGAACAAGCGCCGCAGATTCTGCGCTGTTCATCTGGCAGCCATAAGTTTCAAAAAAATAACGCATGTAAAAAAATCAGCTTCTCTTTTTCAGACCGAATAAAAACTTTATCCCATTCACGATACCCGTTGCCAAAAGACCGATTGCGCCAATGGAAAGAAGCGTACCCGCAAGTGGAGCGAGTGGCTGTATCTTTGAAAGAAGGACAAGGACACCAGCAGTTGTTATGATTGCGCCTGCTTTTTTATCTGCCGTATCCTTTGACATAAGCGAAACAACGCCGATCACACAGACCACAGCTCCTGCGACAAGGCCAAGCCCTCTTAATTTGGCGAAAGCCTGCAGGAGAAAAAGGAAAATGCCGCCCGCGGTGTAACCAATCGCGGTAATGCCCAATTTTGACAGACTTGCCGTTGAGGGAATATCGTCTTTCTTTTCAATATCGTACATATTATTATTTTACCTTTTTTTCCGCCGCTTCGACAACATTTTGCAGAAGCATGGCGATAGTCATCGGCCCTACCCCGCCGGGAACAGGTGTATAGAAACCGGCTTTCTCCGCAACAGTTGGATCAACATCTCCGCAGACACGATAGCCCTTTTTGAACGAAGAATCGGGAACACGGTTTATTCCAACATCAATTACCGCGGCTCCTTCTTTAACCATTTCAGGCTTAATAAATCCGGGACTTCTTGCCGCAACGATCAAAATGTCCGCTTCCTTTGTGTAATCGGCAAGGCTTCTTGTTCCTGTGTGACAAAGAGTCACCGTAGCGTTATTATCACGCCGGCTTAAAAGGTGCGCGATTGGTCTTCCGACAATGTTTGATCTGCCAACCACTACCGCGTGAGCGCCGGAAATGGGAACTTTATATTCTTTTAAAAGCACAAGAACGCCGTGCGGCGTACAGGGCAAAAATCCCGGCTTGCACAAAATCATATTCCCGACAGAAAGCGGGTGAAAACAATCTACATCTTTTTGTGGATCAATCTCGTTTATTGTTTTTTCTTCGTCAATATGTTTAGGCAAAGGAGACTGGACCAAAATACCGTGTACTTTTTCGTCCTTGTTTAAATCGGCAACAATCGAAAAAAGTTCCGCTTCGTTAGTGGAAGACGGAAGCCTTATATCGCGGCTTTCCATTCCGGCTTCGGTAAGTGCCTTTTCTTTTGAGTTGACATAGGAAAGGCTTGCCGAATCATCGCCGACAAGTACCACGGCAAGGCAGGGAATAACGCCCTTTGCTTTAACCGCCGCTGCCCTTGTTTTTACGCCTTCACGAATTTTCTGGGAAACCATTTTTCCATCCATTAAAATTGCTGACATAATAACCTCCTCATAATTTATCCGCAGTGCGCACGACGCTGTCCCGAAAGAGTATTTTACCACAGGGATCACAAAATTTCACGAAAAAAAATGCAAAATTACACTAAAAGACCTCACGCAAAGGGAGTATCACCATAAAACGCCCTGCCTGCGCTGTAATCGAAAAATTCCCGTCAGGCGCGACATTGCTCAAGCCAAAAAAACCGCGATCCCATTTTAAGCCGGCAAGCGGCCATTTAAGACCGGCACTCTCTGCCTCCCACGGCGCGTTCCCAAGCGGAAATACCGAAACAGGCGCGCCGGATCGCAATTTCATGGAAAGCGTTTTTTGCTCCGTATTTGCGTCAATGCAGAAAATATCTTCGCTGCCCGTTATCCAGCGGCGCGGGAAAACCGCTCTTTCAAAAAGGGAGCGAATTCCAAAAAGATGGTCTATCCTGCCGCCGCCACCGCCGATAACCCATATTTCATCGCAGCCTTTTTTAATAACTTCCCGCAGAGCCAGCTCGGTATCCGTATAATCCTTGTCATGTTTATAGCGCATAACACTTTGCGGAGGATAGGCGGAAAGCCGGGAGGCGTCAATCGAATCCATGTCGCCGATAACAAGTGCGGGCTTAATTCCGGCTTCTTCGGCGGCGACAAGCCCCGAATCCGCCGCCACAGCAAATATTTCTTTACCGTCCAGCAAACCGCGAATTACCGAGGAAGACGGGCTTTCTCCGCCTGTAAAAACAATACCTAACAAACAAGTCTCCCGGAATCAATATGAAAAAATTAAGCAAATACAGTATACTTTTTTGATAAAGGATTTTCAATTGACAAAGACCATTCATCCGGTACTAAAAGAAATCGCCGCAATTTTTAACAGCAACGGGAAACAGGTATACCTTGTGGGCGGCGCGGTACGCGATATGCTGATGGGGAAAAAAATCCACGACTGGGATATTGCCACAGACGCACTGCCGGAAGAAGTGACCGCCATTGTCAAAGGCGCAAGGGGAAAGGTTATTCCTACCGGCATAAAACACGGCACAGTAACTGTTCTTTATAAAAAGGAAAGTATCGAGGTTACAACATTCAGACTGGAAACCGGCTATTCGGACGGGCGCAGACCGGATAAAGTTGAATTTTCAACTGATATCGAAGAAGACCTTTCGCGGCGCGATTTTTGCATGAATGCCATTGCCCTATGCCTTCCCTCAGGCGAGATTGTCGATCCTTTTGGCGGAGCGAAAGACATCAACGCGAAAATTATCCGCTGTGT
>JAIRUC010000271.1 GCA_031254615.1 Treponema sp.
GCAACATCTTCAAATTCGGGGAGTATGTCTTCAGATGTTGACTGAGTAGCGCAGAGTAGCGGATACCGCTTTTTGGTAGTGTTGTTCAGCAATGAACAGCACTACCAATACTGTTTGTGTAAACAAACATAAAAAACTTTTAAGGAGAAATCAGGAGCGTTGCTCCTGTTCGATTAACATCGTCGCTCACGCGACGTAAAAAAGAGGTTATGATCATGGCAACAAAAAAGACAGAGGCGGCGCTTTGATAGCAGCTATCACTTTCTTATAACGTACCTGCTTACGCATGGTACGCTGCATATAGCGGTGGTTAAAAAACATTATGCTCTAAAAGGTATATTTCCCCCTGTCATAATTCTTGACATCTTTCTGCGGTTCCGGTAATATATTCAGCGGGGTATATGAATGAAAAGAGAAGAATTTGATGTTTTTATTTCTTATAAAGAAAGTGAAGACGGTGTCAAAACCAGTGACAGTTTAGACGCCAGACTTTTATATGATAATTTTTTGCTGGAAGGAATAACTTCGATTTTCTATGCTCCCGAAGTTCTCAAAGATGTAATCGGCGAATGGGATTCCTATATTGATCTGGCGCTTAAGAATTCCAAATTATTAATCCTTCTTGCCAGTGATGCCGGCTATATTAATTCCGAACATGTAAAAAGTGAATGGAGCAGATTTTTAGAGTACAATCCTTCCAAAATAGTTGTTCCGTTTGTAAAAAATATTGACTACAATGATCTGCCGGATGAATTGAAGAAATTCCAAATAGTTGACTTTTCATCTTTTGTATCTTTTAATAATCTTTTAAGATTGCTGTCTACCCATATCTATGGGTTTAAAGATAAAAGAATTCCAAGATTAATTATTAATGTTGACAGGGATAAGCCTATCTCGGAAAGAATATTTGTTGATGTGGATAAAAATCTGATTAAGCACAACTATTTATATTTTGGTCAATATCCCGCCAAGGTAGTAAACAAAGAAATTACCTTAAATAAAATTAAACTGGTTTTTAAAAAAAATGAATTGGGATATATTGAATCGGAAGGGAATCTCTATGCAAAATTTGTCAGTAAACCTTTTGGTAAAAACTACACTTTTAACAGCCTGGATCCGGTCGAAGATAATCACCTCTATTATTTTGAAGTAGAACCAATCAAGTGGCGGGTTGTGGATTTTGATGATGAGAGCATACTGCTTTTAAGTGAATACCTGCTGGAGCCTATTAAGTTTGACGATGAAAAAGGCGGATATGAAGATAGTTACCTGAAAAAGTATTTAAATAATGATTTATTAAATATTATGTTTTCGGCTCATGAAAAAGAATCTTTTATTCCCTTTGAAGACAACTTATTTATAGATATTCAAAAAGTTGATGACTGTTATGATGCGAACTATGGTTATTCCAAGGAAGATTCCACTAGAGAAACGCTTGCGACAGATTGGGCAATTGCCAAGGGAGCATATATAGACAAAAATGGCAATGGCTGGCATTGGACCAAAAGCCGGGATGAGATGGAAAATGCCATGATCTATATTGACTCCAGCGGCGCCAGTGATCACGACATAGTAAATATCATCAAATGCTGTGCAAGGCTCTTAATAAAAATAAAGTTATCATGAATAAAGAAAATGTTTTTATAACAAACGAAATATCCGAAGAGCTGGAAAAACAAATAATAAATTTAGATAAAGAGTCATTTACCGATCCGAATGACTATTGGGAAGAAAACAAATCGTTTGAGCTGTTTAAACAAAATAAAAAAATAGAATTAGCGGCAATTAATAAAGAGAATAATGAGTTAATGGGATATATCCTATGCCTGGTTTTAACAGAAGAAGAATACAAACAAATTCGAATTGGCAATCATCTTGAATCGGATATAGAAATTAAGGATGTTATATCAAAAGATGAATTAAAAGAAAACAATACATATAGTTTGTATTTCAGCATTATCGCGATTAAACCAAAATACCGCCGGCAAAAGTTAGGGAATATTTTATTGGAAAGCGTTAGTGAAGAAATCGAAAAATACAGGCAAAAGAGCATACATTTTTCCAAGATATTGTCATATGTTGTTTCTGATGGCGGTCATGCGGCTTCAGGAAAACTTGGGCTAAAAGAGGTCGGCAAAAATATCGAAGGCGCCATTGTTATGGAAAGGATTTTATAGAATGATGCGCTATTATGGAAAAACCCGCAAAATGCTAAATTTTCGGACTTCTCCACAAAGCCGGTAAAAACAAATTACCCTTCTTTTTTTCTCCATGAATTTAGTGTAAACTTTAAAAGTAAGCTATATACACGGAGGAATAAAATGAAAACCAATAAATTTATTTTAACGGCAGCCGCAATCTTTTTAACGACAACCGCGATTTTCTTTACGGGCTGTCTGGCAAAAGCCGGGGCGCAGTCGTATCCGCAAAATCAGACACCCGTCTCCGAAGAGCCCGCAGCTCCCGGGCAGGTTTCTAAAGTGTATTTTACAAGCGACATAAGTCCCGAAGGGTTGATGGCGGTTTACAACGCGCTTGGGCAGCAGCCCGGCGGCAAGGTGGCGGTGAAGCTCAGTACGGGGGAGCCGCCTAACAGCAATTACCTTCGGCCCGCTTTGATTAAAAATCTTGTGCAGTCGGTAAAGGGTACCATCGTGGAATCGAATACCGGTTTTGGCGGAAGACGCTCGAATACGGCAATGCATAAACAGGTTGCGAAGGATCACGGATTTACCGCGATTGCGTCGGTTGACATATTAGACGAAAACGGATCGATAAGCCTTCCTGTGCGGGGCGGTTCAAGATTGAAAGAAAATTTTGTCGGCGCTAATTTTAAAAATTACGATTACTATGTTGTTCTTTCTCATTTTAAGGGGCACCAGATGGCAGGCCTCGGCGGCGCTGTCAAAAATATTTCCATAGGTATCGCCTCCTCAGAAGGAAAGCTGTGGATACACAGCGGGGGAAAAAGCAAAACCAGCATGAGAGGAGATCAAGACGCGTTTCTTGATTCGATGGCAGAAGCGGGAAAATCCGTTGTTGACAGTTTGAACGGCAAACTCCTCTATATCAACGTGATGAACCG
>JAIRUC010000034.1 GCA_031254615.1 Treponema sp.
CGGGGGCTTCCATGCGCGGCACCCGTTTTCGGCAGTACCGCCCCGATCTCATTATCCTTGACGACGTGCTCAAAGATGACGCGGTTGATTCCCCATCCCAGCGCGATAAAATTTCCCGCTGGCTCAAACGTGTTGTGTTCAACCTCGGCAAGAGCGCTTTTATAATCTGGGTCAATACCATTTTTCATTCTGACGATCCGATATCGCGGCTCATTGAAGAAGTAGAAGCCGGAACGCTCAAGCGGTGGATTGCGGTGCGCCTTTCGTGTTTGCGCCCTGACGATTCCCCTCTCTGGCCGGAATACTGGTCAGCCGAGGCTCTGGAAGAAAAGCGAGAACAGCTTGGCTTTGACAGTTTTTCTACGGAGTGGTGCAACGAGCCATTATCTGACGAGCAGAGGATTATTCAGAAGTCATGGATAAAAGCCCACGAGTACCACGAGCTTCCCCCGGCAAACGAACTGCGCTTTTTCTGCGGCGTTGACCCGGCGACCGGCAAACACGACCGCACGGCGGAAATCCCAATCGCCGCCCACAGGAAGACCGGAATTATTTACGTGCTGGTTCCCTGGGCGAAAGTGTGCAGCGAGACAGCGACCGTCAGGCAGTTGATGATTACGCACCGGTTGTACGGTTATGAGCTTATCGCGTGGGAAGACGTGGTGTTCTCCGGCATTTACGGCAACTACGTACAGAAATTGGCGGCCGAGGAAAACGTCTACCTGCCTATTAAAAAACTTTCCAACACGCTTTCAAAAGACGCAAAAGCGCGGTTCCTGTCGCCGCTCATTGAGAACGGCATTATCCGTTTTCCGGCGGAAGGCGCAAACGATATGATCGACGAGCTTTGTAATTTTCCAAAATGGAAATTTGACGATCAGATGGACGGCCTGTATCTGGGGGTCAAGGTGATACCTTCGGGCAGCGGCGCGCCTGTTGTGGAGCAGGTAAAGAGTGCGACTAACACGGCGGCGCGGAAGATTATAGACATGGTAAGGAGGTGGTGATGCGGGTTGAAAAAATTGGCGGCGCTACGCTTTACAACGCCAAAATGGAACACACTATACGCAAGATACACGGCGTAGACCACATCCTCACCGATCCGCCTTACCTCTACATCAAAACCCATGACTTTGACCAGAAGTTTAATGAAACGCGGTTATTTGAAGGCGCAAGAGATATGCTGCCCGATAACGGCTTTATCGCCCTGTTTGGCAGGGGCACGTCATTCTACCGCTGGAACACCCGCCTTGCCGATCTGGGCTTCGTGTTCAAAGAGGAGATTGTGTGGGACAAGCGGTATACGACCGCGCCCTGTATCGCCTTATCAAGAGTACATGAGACCGTTTCCCTTCATACCAAAAAGACAGGAAAAATCCGCCGTTCCAAAGTGCCGTATGTGGAACAAAAGCAGTACGACATTGAAAGTATTGTCAATGACATTAAGCGGATAAAAAGCGCAATCAACACCGAGGCAGGATTAAATAAGATATTGGCGTTCTTGCAGGGTGGAGATTTATACAACGAAAACAGAAAAGACGGATATTGCGTATCACAGCAGAAAGGAATAAAAAATCCTGATAGAGCAGTTGCAACAATAAACAGCATCGCAAGCGGTATGAATGAACGCTCTGTTATGTATCACAATTTTACTATTACTACATCCAGCCAATTACAAGACGCTCCCCGTGAATTAAAAACATTGAAATCGCTATCTGGTATGAATGAAAAAAGTATCATCGAAATAAAAAACGATCACTACAAACAATCGCATCCAACCAAAAAGCCCGTCCGCCTTGCCGAGCGCATACTCGCCCTCATATCAGACCCCGGCGACACCATCTACGACCCTTTCATGGGAAGTGGGAGTTTCGGCGCGGCTTGTATCAACACGGGGAGAAAATACATCGGCTCTGAGATGAAGCCCGAATATTTTGAGATTGCTTGCAAACGGATAGAGGAGGCCGTAAAACAATATGAAAAAACCTGACACTAAAACCCTAACTACCCAGATCATCACCGACAATATGCTGGGAAGTTTTCTCAACTATATGCCAAACCCCGACGACATTGTCCCCGGCACGCTTTCAGCATACGACACCTACCGGCAGATGCGCTCCGACCCCCGCATAAAGTCATTGCTCAACAAGCTTAAAACCGCCGCGCTTAATTTTCCTATGCACATAACACAGCCGAAAGGCTGCCCTGATAATGTTTTTGCCTTTATAAAAGACCTTGAGCTTTTTGGGGGCAAGCTCTATCAGAAGCTCAAAAGAGTGTATTCCGGCTTGGATTACGGTTTTTCAGTCTCGGAGCTTGTATGGCGCTATGAGGACGGGCTGTATATCCCTGACAATATCATCACCCGCAAGCCGGAGCGGTTTGTTTTTGGCAAGGACTGGCAATTATACCTCAACGAGTTTGGCTCGCGCAAGCCGCTGGACCAGCCGTACAAATGGCTTGAATATCACCATGACACTGACGATGAGAACCCTTACGGCACGAGCGTCCTTCGCTGTGTGTACTGGCCGTGGATGTTCAAAAAAGCTGGTTATGAATTCTGGCTGCAAGCGACCGAAAAATTCTCGGTAAAAACCGTTCTTGCTTTATTCAAAGTCGATGGCGATGACAAAAAAATCCGCGATACCGCCAAACTTATTGCGGAGCAACTTCTGTCTATAACCTCCGGGTCCGCCGCGGCAGTTGGTAATGTTGATTCTATTCACGAAATCGGTATGTCAGGTGATCTAATTGATTTCGCTTCTCTTGTGGATGCCTGCGATACGCAGATCAGTTACGGCCTCACTGGGCAAACTATAGCGACCAGTAAAACCGAAGGCGGTAGCCTCGCCCTGGGCGAAGTACAGGCCGATCTGTTTTATGAAGACGCCAAAGGCATAGCTCTTGAAGGGCAGGCGCTCATTCAGAAAATTATTAACTGGGCAGTTGAACTGAACGGCTATACCGGAATTGTTCCGCCTTCTGCCGAGGTGGACACGGAGCGGAAAGCCGGCTTTGATCAACTGATGAAGGCTGTCGAACACGGCATTGCGGTTTCACGTGACGCGATGTATGACCGGTACGGCCTGCCGAAGCCGCGTGATGATGAAGATACCTTCATAAAAGAAACGACCACCGGCTTCGATCTGTCGGATTCAAATCAGCCGGCAAACGGTAAAAAAAAAGCCCAAATGCCAAGGCCGCTGATACGGATTATGTAGCGTTGGAACGCTCACGGCTTGCCGAATTAGACAGCCTTGCCGGAGCGGCACAAAAACGGATAAGCAAAAGCATTTCAAAAACCCTTTTAGCCTATTTCAAAAAACTTTCTGATACGGACACGCCGCCATCAAAAGAGCAGCTTGAGCAGCCGTATCTACCGGATATCGATCCTGTTTTTGTTCAAGAAACGGAAACGCTTATCGCGACGGCGTTGCTGTTGGGCATGGATCACACTGCCCGAAAAGTAAATGCGGCTGATGGAGAAATACCGCCTCTGCCGTTTGAAGAAGCTGTCTCATTTATGAAGGGTCGTATTCCTATGACAAAAACGGAATGGAACGAGCTTGAATCAAAATTACGTTTTAGATCCTTCACTGTCGCCAGACTTGCGCAGGTTGATTATATCGAGGCTGCGAGAGGCAGGCTTATTTCCGCTCTGGAAAAAGGCGATGGGTTTGCTTCTACATGGAATGACATTAGAGCTATTGCCTCGGAAGACGGCGCATTAAATTTTAAACCCGGTTACTGGGAAAATGTTTTTCGCACAAACACACAAACCGCCTACACTGCCGGCAAGCTCATGCAGTTTAAAGATAATCCGCCTCCGGCATGGCAGCTCCTGATTATTGATGACAGCCGCACATCCGATATATGCCGCGGACTTATTCAAGGCGGAAAGCGGTCTCTCGCTATGCCATCCGATCATCCGTTCTGGGAGAAATATGGATTTCCTCCATACCATTACCAATGCCGTACCGGCTTGCAAGCGGTTTATCAATCACAAATTGGTACTGATGTGCAGGTTGAAAATCCGAGCATAGAAAGTCTTAATAAACACTTTAAACCAATGAAAGGCTTTGGCGGCAATTCACTTGATAGCGGCAATTATTGGATGATGACTCCGGGAATGTTTGAGCGCGGTCTGCGGTACGGCGTTATCAATGAGTTTAATATGCTGGACAATATTGTTGCTGATTTCGATTCTGTTTGGAAAGGCTATAAGCGGGAAATTGTTGGCAAGGGCTGGATCGATATACATGAAAAAGCTATAGGCTACGATGAGTTTAAAAATAACTATGAAATGGCAAAAAAAATGACTGCCGATGGAGATCACATAAAAATGCTTCCGATCCACCGCCACAAATATTGGAGAAATCCAGATTATCTTAGAAATTGTAGCTTATGGGAATTAGAAAGCCCAAATGGCTCTCCAAGTTCTATTAATGACGCAATAAGAGAAGGCCAAAAACAGGCATTAAACCTAATACTTCAACTGCCAAAAAATGTTAATCGTGAAGAAGTGTTATGGACATTACACAAGCGTTTTACTTTTAAAAAATCTCCGGCGAGAGTAAAAAATCTAATTATTTATTTTGGAGATCAGAAAGAGTTTTGGACGGCAGAGCAGCTTCGTGCATTAGTAAAATAAAAAACAATCCCCATAACGCTTTTTTCGTTATGGGGCTACAGATGGTTCCCGGACCAGAAGGTAACGAGATCCATTTATAATATCGCACAATATTCTAAAAGTGTCAAATGAATTTTTTATGGTAACGGTTTTAAAAATAAAACAGACTTAAAACAGCATTTTTAAAGGGTTTTCAGACTATTTTATTAGAATTTTATTATCATGGGAAATAAGCTTTTATATCATGTAACTCTTTACTACACAAAGACTTACATGATTTACATGGGCTTCCCCATTATTGTCATATTTCATAATTATTTACAGAGGTTGAGATATATTTTTGAAAAGTTTCTTCTATAAAACGAGAGAGAGAGAGAATTTGAATTCACGTTGAAAAATTGACGTCCTGTCAATTTTTCAACTAGAAGTTTCGCCAGCGGCGAAACTTCAGCTAAAGCTTTGGTAACAGCCGCATCCCTGCGGCGTAAAGCGGCGATTCTTTTACTCATGGGAATTATTTTAGCATTTTGGAGTTTATATGTCAACAAGAATGCGGGCTTGTTTGACATTTTCGGCTTTCTTTAGTATTTTTATTGAAAACGGAGAACAATGGCAGACAATATTCTATATACTCAATCAGCGTTCAAACATGGATATACTCAAGATGACATAGAACGGGCAATTGAGACAAAAATATATGAAGATAACCTTAAAGGAGAAGATGATATATACGTCATCATTGGGTTTGATACTGTTGCTAATCCAATAGAGGTCTTTTATAATATTATTGACGATGAAACGATTAGGATATTTCATGCAATGGAATTGCGTGATAATATAGCAGCCCAAATGGACTAGGAGGAAAAACTATGCGTGACATGACCGAAGAAGAATATGACGCCCTTGACGAACGCCTGACTAAAACTATCCCAACACTTGGTCATACGAAAACAGGTTTCTTTTCACGTAAGAGTTCTCAGGTAATTTGCCTTGACGAAAACACTGCTAAGATTCTCAACGCAAAAGCAATAGCCTCCCGCCAAACGCCCTCCGAAATTATCGCTTCCATGCTTCGTAAAGAGTTGACTATTGCACATGCATAAAGAATCTGCTTTAGGACTCTGGAAGTAGCGGAAAAACTGGCTGAAGCTGAACACGAAGCGAATAAACCCAATGCCGTATGGCTTGATGAAAATGAATTCTGGAATGAAGATAATTAAATATAGAGGAGTAACATATGCAGTTGTCATATACTTATTGGGAAGCAAAAGAAGGCGGATATATCGGCTATCTTAACCAATACCCTGATTATTGGACGCAAGGTAACAGCATGGATGAACTTGAAAAAATGCTTGTTTCACTTTATGGCGATATTATGCAGTTTGATGATATTCAGTCCGCTGTCCCTGAGCACACGGGTTTAGTTGCCGTACCTGCATGAAGCGTCTCGATTTAGTCAGAGTTATCGAACAAAACGGAGCGGTTTTTGTCAGACACGGCAGCGATCACGATTGGTATAAAAATCCAAACACCGGAATCGCCGAAGCTGTCCCTCGTCACAGAGAAATAAAAGAACTTCTGGCGAAGAAAATAATTAAACGGCTTTCATAAAACGCCGGATATTTAGGGAAACCCATGGAATACACCATCGCAAAAAGAACAGATATAGAAAACATCCTCAAACTATACAAACAATTTAATCACGATGTCGATATTTTTGCCGGTTTTAAAATAGAAGACGCAAATAAAGCATGGGACAAAATTGAAAAATACAATATAAAATATTTTATAGCAAAAGATGACGGGAAAGTAATCGGCTCTTGTTACATTTGTGTAATTCCAAATTTGACATATAACGGAAAATCGATAGGATACATAGAAAATGTAATTACAGACGAAAATTACCGGAGAAAGGGAATTGCGAAAAAATTGATGGAAATGGCTGTAGAGTACGCAAAGCAGGAAGGCTGTTATAAAGTTGTGCTGCAAAGCGGCATGAAAAGAAAAGAAGCCCATAAATTTTATGAAAGCATAGGATTTTCCGGGGAATCAAAAAAGGCTTACGAACTGCGTTTTTAGAAAAAACGAAAAAATGTTTTATTATGTGGTTATGGTGGAATAGAATTATGAGGGAAACAATATGGGATATGAAATAAAATTAAGTTCAGTTTATGTGTTTGTCAAAGATATGAAAAGGGCTGTTAATTTTTATGAACAGATTTTTAATCAAAAAGCGACAGCGGACGGAACAGCGTTTTTTGTAAATGGTATAAGAAAATTTTGGCTGTTTGATTATCAAGCGGCAAATGATGATAGAGCCGTTTTTGGACATAATTGCCTGCCAAGTTTTGAGGTGAGCGACATTAAGGCTTTTATGGAAAAGCTGGAAGAATTGCAAGCTCCTTTAGTATATCCCCTTACTCACTTGGGAGATAATTGGGTTCTGGAATTTAAAGATTCGGAAGGTAATGTTATAGAAGTATTTTCAAAATACCGCCCTCTTGAAGAAGCGCCCGACAAAAATTATCAATTCTATTGAGAAAAATCGTTTTTTCGGGTAATATAAAAAAATGGGCAAATATATTTTATCTTTGGATCAAGGCACAACCAGTTCGCGGGCGATTTTGTTTGACCATGAACAGAATATTGTGGCTGTCGAGCAAAAGGAGTTCACTCAAATTTATCCGCG
Organism: Treponema sp.; assembly: GCA_031254615.1. GTDB lineage: Bacteria > Spirochaetota > Spirochaetia > Treponematales > Breznakiellaceae > WQXQ01. The sequence goes on from JAIRUC010000034.1 coordinate 7,320, forward strand.
TGAAGGCTGGGTAGAGCATGATCCTTTGGAAATTTATTCCACTCAGTATGCGGTAATGACCGAGCTTATCAGCAAGGCGAAGATACAAGCGCGGGACATTGCCGCTATCGGCATTACCAATCAGCGTGAGACGACAATTCTTTGGGATAAAAATACCGGGCAGCCGGTTTACAACGCGATTGTGTGGCAGTGCAGAAGAACGTCCGCTATTGTCGATACGCTTGT
>JAIRUC010000171.1 GCA_031254615.1 Treponema sp.
CTGTCTTGCACAGCGTTATGCGAAAGAACTTGCCGAAACATTAACGGAAGCGGACGGTTTTTTCGGAATAGAAAACATTGCGGACATTACAAGCGCAGTTTCAAAATTAGTCAATGCAACAGAAGCGAAACCCATATACGGCGGCAAATTAGCCCCGGGCGAAAGACCGCTTTTATCTTTGCCGGGTTCGGCTTATGTAAAAATCAGCGAGGGGTGCAATAACTGCTGTTCCTTCTGCGCCATCCCGCTCATCCGCGGTAGTCTTGTCAGCCGCACAATTCCCGACATTGTAGAAGAATGCCGCGCCCTTCTCGCGCGCGGTATTGCGGAGTTGTGCATCATCGGGCAGGATGTCGGCGCTTTTGGCACAGATACAGGCACCGGCTCCAAATTACCGGAATTGCTTAACGCGATTTCCGCGCTTGAAGGGCATTTTTGGGTGCGCCTGTTGTATATTCACCCCGATCATTTTCCGCTGCAGATTCTTGACATTATGGAAAAGGACGCGCGCTTCCTCCCCTACTTCGACATTCCGTTCCAGCATGCTTCGCCGAAAATACTTTCGGCAATGAACCGGCGCGGCTCTGCACAGCAATATCTTGAGTTACTCGAAACTATCCGCACCCGCCTGCCGCACGCAGTTATCCGCTCCACATTTTTGCTTGGCTTTCCCGGCGAAACAGAGGAAGATTTTGCCGCGTTACTCGATTTTCAGGAAAAGGCGGCTCTGGACTGGCTTGGCTGTTTTACATATTCAAGAGAGGAAGGCACTGCCGCCTTTTCGACGAAAGGGCGCGTTCCGGCAAAAATTGCGGAGGCGCGCAAACAGATAATCGAAGAGCGGCAAATTCCGATTACGGAGAAAAATATGGAACGCTTTGCAGGCCAAACGCTGGAAGTATTAATTGAAGAGCAGATAACAGACGACAGCAATGACGGAGAAAATTTCTGGCTTGGACGGCTTTACTGTCAAGCGCCGGACATTGACGGCGCGGCGGTAATACCGGACAGCGGCAAAACTGCCGGTAAATTTTCAAAATTGGGAGTTCTTTACCCCTGCAAAGTTATCGCCCGCCGAGGCTTCGATCTGGAAGTGCTGGTTTAAATTATATATCATATATTAAAGGAGAAGGAAATGAGTATTCATTACAACCAAACGGGCTACGATCCCAGACTGCCGAAAAAAGCGGTCATAACCGGCAACGGATTAAATTGTATGATTTTGAACGAACGCGACATTGGCGCGTTTCAGCAGACGGGCAAAAAAATCGACTTTGATCTGTCAGAGCCGGTTTTTGATGAGGCTTCGGGGGATACTGTCCGCGTTTTGGATTTTTCCGCCCTTTCCAAACCCGGCAAATATTTTATTTTTGCGGATGGGGAACAAGCTGTCATCGAAATAAAAGAGAAGCCCTACCATTTGTTGAGTAACGCCCTGTTGAAGGGATTTTATTTTCAGCGCTGCGGATGCGAATTGCCGGAAAAATATGCAGGCCCCTACCGGCACGGAGTGTGCCATGTGGGAAAAGCCGTCTTGGTAAAAAATGATGGAGCGATTGATTCAGGCACAGAGATCGAGTGCGCGGGCGGCTGGCATGATGCCGGAGATTACGGACGTTATATCGCCCCTGCTGCTGCGGCGTTAGGTCATTTGCTCTATGCCTACGAACTTTTTCCTGAAGCTTTCAAAGACAATATTAATATTCCCGAAAGCGGCAACGGTGTTCCCGACATTCTCAACGAATGCCGTTATGAGCTGGAATGGATGCTGAAAATGCAAAGAGCGGACGGAGGGCTTTATCACAAAGTCACCACGCGGTATTTTTCCGGCTTTATTATGCCCGAAGATGACAAAGACGATCTTTATCTCTTTCGAGTAACGCATTGTTCCACTGCGGGATTCGCCGCGTCTGCCGCTCAGGCTGCGCGGGTTTATAAAAATTTCGATGCCGCCTTTGCCGCCAAACTTCTTGAAGCGGCAAAGAAAGCTTGGGACTGGATGGAAGCAAACCCGGGTTTTGAAGCGTTTACCAACCCGCCGGAATTCAGATCGGGTGCTTACGGCGATTTATCCTGCGAAGACGAACTTTTTTGGGCATCCGCCGAACTGTATTCCGTTACAGGAGAGGAGCGTTATCTGCAAGCTTTGAAAAAACGCCTTGATAGTGTAGATATTTCCGAGTTTGGCTGGCGTGATACCGCAGGTTTCGGCGCGCTTTGCTGCCTTTTTGTTCTAAAGGAAAAATTGGAAGAAAATCTTTTTTCTTCCATAAAAGAGAGGTTTCTGTGTGCGGCGGATTCATTTCTTGCACTGACAAAAAAAAGCGGTTACAGTACAGCCCTGGGCGCGGACGGTTATGTTTGGGGGAGCATACTTCCCATCCTTAACAACGCTATTGCCATGATCTGTGCTTGTCAGCTAACGGGAGATAAAAATTACCGTAACGCCGCGCAAAGCCAGTTGGATTATCTTCTTGGGATGAATGCCACAGGTTACAGCTTTGTTACCGGCTTTGGAGAGCGGGCATTCCGCTTCCCGCACCACAGACCGTCTTTTGCCGACGGAGTGGACGCTCCTGTGCCCGGCCTTGTCTCCGGCGGCCCCAACAAGCGAAATCCCGACATGGTGACCAAAGCGCTTATCCCCCCGGACACACCCGCCGCAAAATTTTATATCGATTATACGCCCACCGCCTCCGCCAACGAAATCGCTATCTACTGGAATTCCCCGGCGGTTTTTGTGGCGGCGTATTTCGATGGGATGTATGCCTAAAGAGTGAAATATGTTACATTTGCCTATACGCTATAGATAGCATTGGTATGTCAGCTAACGGCACTAGCGAAAACCGTTAGCTGCTGCCATTGCGTATCCGGTCAAAATCGTATTTCAGGCGGACGCTCCAAAAGCCTGTTCCAGATCGGCTATGATGTCGTCAATGTGTTCAGTTCCGATGGAAAGCCGGATAGTGTTGGGCTTTATTCCCTGTTCCAGCAGTTCGTCTCCGGAAAGCTGGGAATGTGTTGTGCTTGCCGGATGTATAACCAGCGATTTGGAATCCGCTACATTAGCAAGAAGGGAAAACAACTCCAGCTTGTCGATAAAGTTTTTTGCCCGCTGTTCTCCTCCCTTAATTTCAAAGGTGAAAATAGAACCGCCGCCTTGCGGAAAATATTTTTGATACAATGCGTGATCCGGATGACTGGACAAGACCGGATGATTCACCGCCTCTACCTGCGGAAGATCAGACAAATAGTTTACCACTTTGAGCGTGTTTTCTATATGGCGTTCAACACGCAGCGACAGGGTTTCCAGCCCTTGCAGGAAAAGGAACGAATGGAACGGACTGAGCGTGGCGCCGGTGTCCCTCATTAATGTAACACGAATTTTTATGATATAGGCAAGGTTTCCGGCCGCCTCGGTAAGCACAACGCCGTGATAACTTGGATTCGGTTTTGAGAGTCCGGGGAATTTATCATTTGCCGCCCAGTTAAATTTTCCCGAATCTATTATTACTCCGCCTATAGCCGTTCCGTGTCCGCCGATAAATTTGGTAGCGGAATGGACAACCACATCAGCGCCATGTTCAATAGGGCGGAACAGACAGGGCGGCGCAAAAGTATTATCCACAATGAGGGGTATGCC
>JAIRUC010000274.1 GCA_031254615.1 Treponema sp.
ATGTAATTTTAATGATGTTTTTGATATTATTCATAAAACATTGGGAGCGGTTGGATTTTATCAGAAGAACGGTTATGCGTATAAAAATTATATGACAATAAATTTACCGGATGGAAATTGTTTGTGTTATCTGGAAATGGTCAAAAATATCAATGATTACACGATAGATGTTACACGATAAACCCGCACCTCATAGGGATGCAGTATTTTGCCGCCGGATTTGCCATAATTGCCAAACAGCAAAACCGCGCCAACAGGGGCTTTACTGCGGCGTTTAACAGCGCTAAGATTCGCCTCAATGTAAAAATATTCGCCGTTCAAACTGCGGGTGTAACTCAATAACTTTTTTTTGCGGGGGTACAGGAATTCCAACTTGCCGTAAATAAGCGCCCGCGATGAACGGCGCAGGACAATAAGGTCTTGGTAAAAACGCCACACAGAATCCGCCTCGCCGCGCTGGCGTTCATGTTCCTCCCAGTTAATAGGTGCGCGGGCATGATCGCGGGTTCCCGCGAGTATTTGCCGAAAAGCCTTATCCGGCGGCATGGTTTTTATCAGTTCGGCATACAGACCGCGGCTTTCAACATCGTTAATTTCTTCGATAGAGTTAAATTTTACGTTGCAAGCGCCGGTCTCGTCACCCTGAAAAAGAAACGGCGTGCCGCGCAGCGTTAGCTGCAACACAGCCAGAAGTTTTGCAAGAGGCCTCGTGTACAAGCCCTCCGGATCAATTTTTGACACCATGCGGGGATTGTCGTGGTTGTTGAAAAACAGTGTGTTCCAGCCATGCCCAAGATCGGCATTCAGATGCGACTGATAAAAACGTTTTAGGTACGAAAGGTCGTAACGGTAATCGTCAAAACGGGTATGGCCGGGCGACACCAGATGATCAAACGAAAAAATCAGGTCAAGCTCGCGGCGGTAATCGTCTGTTAAAAGGCGTCCCATCCTTGTGCCAATGCCGGGCGTTTCCCCGACGGAAAACGCGTTGTGCGGAGCGAATGCTTTACCGCGCAGTTCTTTCAGGTACTCGTTAAGTTTGGGTCCGTAAAAATAATGTTCAACACCGGTATACGTCATCAGTGCGCCGACAAACGGATCGCCGTCATGCAGGCCGGGAGTCTTGGAAATGTAATTGATAACATCAAGACGGAAGCCGTCGACACCCCTCTCCAGCCACCAGCGTACCATTTTATAGATTTCTTCGCGTAACGCAGGACATTCCCAGTTTAAGTCCATTTGCTTTTTGGAGAACAGGTGGAGCGCCCAAATATCCTGTTCGGGATAATAATTCCACGCAGGGCCGCTGAAAAAAGAAACCCAGTTATTCGGCGGCTTACCGTCCGATTTGCGAAAAAAATAAAAATCGCGGTATGGCGAGTTTTCATCGCGTAACGCTTCCTGAAACCAGGGGTGCTCGTCCGAGGTATGATTGACAACGAGGTCCATAACAAGCCTCATTCCGCGCTTGTGCAAGCCGGCAATAAGCGCGTCCATGTCGTTCATGGTTCCGAACTCCGGCAAAATTTTGTAATAGTCGCGGATGTCATAACCATTGTCATCGTTCGGGGAGTCATACACCGGGCTGAGCCAAATTGCGTCAACGCCCAGCTCGCGCAGATAATCGAGTTTGGATAATATTCCGCGCAGAACATTGGACTCGTCATCACACCCAAAACTGCGCGGATAAATCTGGTAGAAGACCGCCTCTTTCCACCATGCCGGCGAAGAAGGCACGGAATGGGTATCGGGCGTGTCGGGCTCGCTGTTTAACAGGTTAAGAATAGCGTCAAAAAAGCCGGAGCCTAAATTTTTAGACAGCAGTTTTTGAATCGCGCCCAAAGTCAGGTTTCCAATAATGGGATTGTCAACTAACCATGCGGGCTTTCCCATCTCTAAAAGCATTTTGTCAACAATGTCGCGTCCCAAAGGATGTGCGTATACTTCGCAGATTTTGCTATGCAGACTCAACATCGTTCTTTATTTCTCCTCTTGCGCGCAGGTCGGAAAGAATCTGTTCATAGAAACGGCTGTCAATTTTATATTTTGCACGATAGATGACATAACTCGCCGTGATGCACAGCAAGGGAAAAATCAGCATGGCAAGTTTCATCATCAAAAGCCCTCCGGCTGTTACTTCGGCGGCAGTTTCCGCGTCTTTAATACCGGACAGAATAATTACCACGGAGACAACGCCGCTGGAAATCGCGCCGCCCATTTTGTTGATAAGCGGCTGGAGCGAGAAAGTAATACTGTCATTCCGCTTGCCCAGCTTCCAATGCCCGTAATCCACCGAATCGGTAAGGAACATCAACATTAAAACCTGCACAAAGGACTGCCCGATAAAAATCAAAGCGCCGCCAATTCCGAAAAATGTCATGGTATTGACCGGAGCGAAAAAGAAAATAATGTAACCGGCGGCAATTAAAATAATCGCGGCGGTAAAAAGCGTTTTGCGATCAAAATGTTTGCTGAACAGCGGAAAAATTGACAAGGCCGTAATTTGCGATACGCCAAGAACTATTGCGAAAACCATATACATATTTTCATCGCCGTAGGCGTATTTAAAAAAATACAGGCCAAAACTCGCTGTAGTAACATAGCCTATCATAAAAAGCGACATTGCGATTGCGGTAAAAAATAATTGATCGTTTTTAAAAATAACGCGCACTAATTCCCGCAGAGGCGTACTTTGCTTTTGCTCCGTGATCATATCTGTCTCTTTTACGCCGAATAACGTGACGCACATACCGGCTGTCATCATGATGGCAACCGCAATTGAAAATACAAAAAAACCTTTTTGCAAGCCTCCAAAGCTTTCTCCCAAAATAGCAGTTAACGGAACAATGCCGGCGACAACAATAAACATCCCGACATTCGCGCAGATACGGGCGATAGCCCCGATTTTTTCGCGCTCTTTTTGATCGATGCTCAAAACGGGAAGCATTGACCAATAGGAAATATCGTGGATGGTGTAACTTATACCCCACAGCAAATAAATCACGGCAAACACAGCGATAAACGCGCCGCCCGTCAGTCCAAAATCGGTAAACAGCAGTACAGTTACAACTGCCGACACCGGCGCGCCAATCGCAATCCACGGCTTGAACTTGCCCCAGCGCGAGCGCGTGTTATCAACAATACAGCCCATTACCGGATCATTGAGAGCGTCGAAAATGCGGGCGGCAAGAATAATACCCGACACCCACCACAATGTAGCGGTGGGAAGTTTAATGACATCGGTGAGATAATAAATCAGGTACATACTAACGAGGGAATAGACCATGTCCCGGCCAAAGGTACCGAGTCCGAAGGTCAGCCTGTTACGTTTATAAGTTTTTGGCATAATGTATTAGTATAATGCATACCTGAAAATTTGTCAGTGTAAAATTAAATCTCTTTTCGCAGCTCCGGCGATTCGGCAATTGTAAATTTATTAGATATTTATCGTTTCTCCATCATCAGGAATATATAAATATACCGTTTGTCCGTATTTTATTAATCATTTTTTACATTTTAAAAAATACATAAGACCCATAAATTCATTGTCCTTATCATTTTCTATAATTTCAAAATAATCTTTAAGAATTTCTTCAAATTCTTTTGGTATTATATTAAATTTGCAAGGACGCCCTAAATATTCCTCAATTAAAAACATAATCCTACAAGATGGACTTCCAATGTTTGGGATATCAAGTATGAATTTCCCATTTGGTTTCATAATACGATGAATTTCAATTATTACTTTTTCCAAGAAATCTTTTTCATAATATTCTAAAATCCCAACACACGCTCCAATATCAAAATAACTGTCTTTAAAAGGCGTTTTATGCATACTTCCACAAAATAAAGAACCAATAGAAAGCTTCTTTTTGGCAACAAAATTATTTAACAAATCTATTGTTTTCCGGCTAATATCAATACCATAATATTTTG
>JAIRUC010000307.1 GCA_031254615.1 Treponema sp.
ATTTACAATAAAGCGGTATTTGAACTGCTGGAAAAAAAGCGGGGCAAGGGGCAAGCCTGCCTCTTTGCGCGTTCTGCCACAGCCGGCGGACAGCGTTTTCCGCTCCACTGGGGCGGGGACTGCGAATCTACTTTTGAAGCAATGGCGGAAACTTTGCGCGGCGGCCTTTCCTTGAGCCTTTCGGGATTTGGCTTCTGGAGCCACGACATCGGCGGGTTTGAAGGAACACCTAACGCCGCACTTTTCAAACGCTGGCTCGCGTTCGGCCTGCTGTCTTCCCATTCGCGCCTGCACGGCAGTACTTCCTACCGTGTCCCGTGGAGCGTAGACGAAGAATCCGCCGAAGTCTGCCGCTTCTTTACCGAGCTGAAAGCGCGCCTTAAACCGTATCTTTTGCAATCCGCCCGTGAAGCCTGCAAAAAAGGCGTCCCGGTGTTACGCGCTATGTTTTTGGAATTCCCGAATGATCCCGCCTGCGCGTATCTGGATCGCCAGTATATGCTGGGCCCCGACCTGCTTGTCGCGCCGGTATTCAGCGAAGACGGAGAAGTTTCGTATTACATCCCCGAAGGCGAATGGACAAGACTCCTTTCCGGCGAAAAAGTCAAAGGCGGCTGTTGGAAAACCGAAAAGCACGGCTTTTTAAGCCTGCCGCTTTTGGTGCGTGAAGGGAAACAGTTGTAATTAGATAAAGCCGGAACGTTAAATGAGAAATTAGTTTAACAGATAGTCCGGCAGTCTGACGCGCCCGCCGCCGCTTCCAGGCTGCACCGGCTCTCTGACCGGAGCAGAGTTTCCCTGCTGTGGAGACTGTGTTGTACCGGAAGCCGCCGGGCTTATATCAGAATTGTACAGGCTGACTAAATATCTGTCCCTCACGATATTCGTGTTAAACTGCCCCTGTATTACCGCGCTTTCAACATCAACTGTCCGTATTCGCAGTCTAAAAACTTCCCCTGTCAGATTTATGGAACCGGATACTATAGCCTGGGCGCCTAATTTTCTGCCTATAGATAACATGGTTTCATCGCTTACTTCTCCTGAAAATTGATAGTTCATTTCCTGTTGAAGAAGCGCGAGATCCATGCCGCGTTCAACTATTGTTAAAGTGTTACTGTTGACAAAAGAACCGATGATTTCTTCGATAACATATTCGGCAAGGGACGGCGATGCCGAACTTAAATTCAATACTGCCAGTTTGGTTCCCTTGGGAAGCCGGCCTTCAAAATATTTAACGCAGTTTTTTAGGCCGGTATCCAAAGAGACCGTATTTTGAGAAAAGGCTGAAACCGCCAAACCGAAAAGTAAAAAAACGACAATATATAATTTTTTCCCATTCATCATATTTCAGCCTCGCTCCGTTCGTCAATCAAAATTAAGACGCGCCTTGTAGATTTCGATCTTATTAGACTTTACGCCGCTTGCGTTGGATAGAAAAAACAGGTTATTGTCTTGATCCAATGACGGATGCGTACAATCCACGTTTCCTTCGGTTAATACCGATTCATTGAAGCCTTCGGCTGTAATAGAATATAATTGCCACCGTGTTTCTGTATTGGAAGTTTTTGTTTGCTTATTGGATTTTATGCCGAAAGTCGAACTGGTGGTAACAACCTGTGTTCCGGTCACCATTTGTTCCGAACCTCTTTGAAATACAATATGTCTTCCATCATAAGTAAATTGAGGTCTTCTGATATTATAGCGTGGCATTTCGTATAACAGGGTTTCCTGCATAGTTCTCATATCCATTTCCCAAATGCCGCTGGGAGAGTTGGGGGCAGTACTTTTAATATACAAAAACTTTGGTTCGGTAGGATGCCACGCCGGATCATATCCTTCGCCCAGCCGGGTTATATCGTTTCCGTTTTCCAGCATGGAGTAAATACTCCATTTTCCTCCAAATTCTCTATCCAATGCTGTAATCAGAATTACCCCGTTTTTGATCACCGGAGATTGATCGTTTATACCAACCGGGTTTCTGGTAATATTGGTTCTGCCGCCTCCTGCAGAGGAAGAGCGGACAATTCTGCGGGTATTGTTTTCGCTGAAACTATATAAATATCTGGTGCTGTCTTCGTACCACCCCGGGGTAAAGGCATTGCCGGTGGTAACAAGCGGAGTCTTTGCCGATGAGTTAACATTTCTCAGCATTACAATATTGGACTGGATCATCCATTGATTGGTCTCTTTGTTAAAAACCGTTTGTCTTTCGCAGTACAGCAGTCTGCTGCCGTCCGGCGACACTAACGGGCTGTCTTTTTCCTGACCATCATCGGTAACCCTGGATACTGCCTGCAGCATCGATCTATTGGTAAAATTGGCAATATCAATGACATCCTCCTCTCCCTTCTTTCCACCAAAAAGAAGCGCGCAGCCTCCCATAACCAACACGAATGTTATAAAGAGGATAGTCAATCCCCCAACTAGAATTTTGCTTTTTTTCATAAAAAAGCCTCCTTTGCGGTCTTTCCCGCCGTCTTTTTAAGCGTCCGCAAGAACACTGGTGTTCACAAGAACACCTATGAATATCGAAAATTACCTATACAAACCGATAGAAAGTTCCAAATATTCTCACTTAAAAGAATAATACATCCAAATATGGTCTATTGTCAATAGCAAATATGCCATTTTTGCTCTCTGTTAAGGGGTAAAATTAAGGTATGGACTTCTGGATGAGGTTAAAAAACGAGATAAGGGTTAAAAATACTACACAGGAATGGATTGCAGGAAAAATAGGCGTTCCCCTGAGTACATTCAGAAAATGGATGACCCGCAAGACTTACCCCAACTTAAAAGAAGGAATTGAGATAGCGAAATTGCTTGAAACATCGGCAGAATATTTGATTAAGGGAATTCAACCGGAAGGCCTAAGCGAAACTGAACAAAAATTAATAAACAGTTACCGGAAACTCACTCCCGCAGAGCGGGAAAATGTTATATTAGCTGTAAATGCATGGGCAGGAAAAAAGCCTAACGGTAAAAATCTTTCATTATAAGCTCTTAACAACGAGCAGCGAAGATTTTTAACCTCGGAGTTAAACAGAATTTCACAGAGTAAAAATATAATTTCTATTTAATATCCCACAAACTACAAAATTCAAGGTAAAAGATATGTAATCTATCGGGTATCGGGCGCGGCGGTACCGGGATTAGGATAGCTGCACAGTAAGGAGAATTAAAGTGCGGAAATCTGTTTGTTCGGTATTGATAACGGTATCTTCTGTTGGGTTGATCCTTTCATTATGGGCGTGCGCGTCCACCGGTTCCGGAGGCAAAAAAACTCCTGACCGTACATTGCCGCAGTACTCCCAGCAGGGTTGGAAAAACGTAAAAATTGTCGGCGGCGGAATGATTCCCGGCATTATTTTTAACACCGCCAAACAGGGTGTTGCATATGTCCGTACCGATATGGGGGGAGCGTACCGCTGGAATCCCGAAAATGAATCATGGATACCGCTTACTGATTTTGCAGGAATTGAAGATTACGGGCGGCTTGGGATTGCCAGTATCGCTACCGATCCGGTTGAGCCGAACCGCGTGATCATCGCTTCCGGTACCTATACTAATTCATGGGACGCTACTGCGTCTCAGATGCTGGTTTCCGAAGATTACGGTGATACTTTTAAACGAATTGATATGCCCTTTAAAATGGGGGGCAATATGCCGGGACGAGGAGTTGGCGAGCGCCTTGCCATCGATCCAAATAATAACAAGGTTGTTTATTTTGGCTCTTTCGGCAACGGACTGTGGCGAAGCCGGGATTACGGCAATACATGGGAAGAGGTAAAATCGTTCCCCGCAAAGGGAAATGTTTACGACTATGATTTCACCTATTATGTTGATCAAACCTTCAAGCATTTTCACGGCATAATGTGGGTGATCTTTGATCCTGCTTCCGGAAGCAGCGGCGAAGGTTCAAAAAATATCTATGTAGGCGTAGCCGATACACGCAATACCATTTACGAATCAAACGACGCGGGCGCTACATGGCATCCGCTGGAAGGTCAGCCCGCTGTCATTTTTAACGAGCAGGAACATGGTCATCTTGTAGAAAACTGTCCCTGCAACAAATATTATCCCATTCGGGGCATCTATTCACCTGACGGCTCCCTTATTACCGCCTGGAACGCAGGCTTTGGACCGTACTCTTCCAGTTTTCAGGGCGGAGCAATTTGGAAATATACTTTTGCGACAAAAAAATGGGAAGATATAAGTCTGCCCAAGCACGATTTCGATCCTTCTCATAAGACCTCCGATCGCGGTGTGGGCTGCGTTTCCGTGGACTGGCAGAATCCGCAGAATATGATCGCCGTAACATTAAACGAATGGTGGCCCGATGAAGTTATCTACAGATCCACTAACGGCGGCAAAACATGGGATCCCATCTGGTTTTTGGACGGCTGGCCTGATCGTGTTAATAAGTACAGCCTTGACATCAGTATGGCTCCCTGGCTTAACTGGGGCGAACAAAAAGAACTGCCTGAACAAAGCCCCAAACTGGGCTGGTGTATAGCCTGCATTGTAATCGATCCTTTTAATCCTAATGTAATGATGTACGGCACCGGCGCTACCATTTACGGCAGCAAGAATCTTACCGAATGGGAAAAAGGCAAGCGGATTAAAATTGAGGTTATGGCGGAAGGCATTGAAGAATGTGCGATCCTTGATCTTGTAAGTCCCACCGAAGGGCCCCAGCTTATCAGCGCAATGGGTGATATTGGCGGTTTTGTTCACACTAATCTGAACCGCGCACCTAATATGATCGTCAATCCAAAAATTAACGGCGTGAACAGTGTTGATTATGCGGCTAACAAACCTTCCTATATGATCCGCATGGGCGGCGATGAAGAATGGACGCCGGACGGAAATGTAGAAGTCAGCAAACTGGGAATCAGCTCGGACAGCGGACGGACATGGAAGCCCGCCGAAAAATATCTTGCAGGAGCTCAGGCCGGCTGGAGCGGCGTAGTTGCCGTATCCGCGGATGCGAAAGTTATTGTCTGGTCGCCGGAAAATATGCCACCTCATTGGTCAAACAACGAAGGCAAAACATGGACCGCCTGTGCAGGCCTTCCGGCGAAAACCAAAGTGGTATCTGACCGCGTGAATCTTTCAAAATTCTATGGCATTGCCATCGATTCAAAAACCGCGTACATGAGTACCGACGCGGGCAAAACTTTTACAGTTATGAATAGTTCTTTTGTAAAAGGTGATCTTACCAAATGTAATTTTAAGGCCGCCGTCGGAATGGAAGGCCATCTGTGGCTTGCCGGAGGCGAGGCGGGGCTTTACCACTCAATGGACGGCGGCAAAACCTGGACACAGTATCCCGACTTTGACAATGTGCCGATCATCGGTTTGGGAAAAGCCGCTCCGGGCGCCGACTATCAGGCGCTGTACACCAATGCAAAGCTCCGTGGCAAGTGGGGTATTTACCGCTCAGACGACAAAGGCGCAACGTGGATACGGATAAACGACGACATGCACCAATTCGGCGCAGCGGATACCGCTATCACAGGCGACCCGCGTGTTTACGGCAGAGTGTTTCTTGCAACTAACGGACGCGGTATTCAATACAGGGATTTGGAATAGGGAGCAGTTAACAGTTAATAGTTAACAGTTAATAGTGAGCGAGGTTAGAAGGTTGGGCGTGTTGGTAATAAGCATAGATTACTAACAACAACACTGTTAACTGACAACTGTTCACTATTAACTGATATACCGTTCGTTGGACGGTTTGCCGGATAAACCCGGTGATGCTGATTCAGAAAACAGGAGAAAGACCATGAAAAGAAAATTTGTATTGTTCGCGGCACTTTTTGCGGCGCTTGCATTGTTATTTATCGCTTGTTCATCCGGTGGAGACGAGCAACAACAACAACAACAAACTGGCGGTAATGAGGAAGCTAAAAATGTATTTTTTGGCAAAGACGGTTCTGGCGACGGTTTTGAAAAAATACAAGATGCCAAAACTCCTTTTCATTTGACTGAAGAATATGTACGGATAATATTTGATCCACTCGGCAAAGATTTTCAAAAACTCAGAGTAAAATTTACGCTGAGCAATTCTAGCAATGTTATGCAGTTTTGCGCCTATGATGGTATAGGTACCATGGGTGCTGATGGTAGTAATATGTATTTAGATTATACTGATACTATTTCATGGGAGAGTGACCCTGCAGTTGTATTTGTAGAGGCTTGGGGGACACATGATGGAGCCTTTGAAAAATCAACTATGAAAGGTATCTGTTTTAATATTGATGCTTGGAAAGATGGAATAGATTTAACCCTTAATGAGGTTACCTTTATTGGTGTAGGGAAAAGTTCAGAACCCGATGATGGTGATGGAGATGGTGATGGTGAAACTGAAAATCCCAATCCGGCAGGAGTAGATCCAGCGGGTGCCGCTTGGTATCTTGGAACAACGGAAGGCGGAGCCTTAAAAGCTGTTGATAACAAATGGATTTTTACCGGATCAGAAGGATATGCGTATGTCTATTTCAACCCAAATACTAATCTTAAAACGGTTAAGATTGAATTTACTGTAAATCCATCAGTGTCTGTTATAAGGCAAGCTGTTTATGTTGGCTCTGGTACTTGGGGATGGGGTGATGGAGCTTACACTTCCGGTTCTGAACTCGATCTTTCGGGCGGTAGTGCTTGGGGAGCTACTTCACTTGATAAAGCAACTATGAAGGGTGTTTGTCTCAAGATTGAAGGCGCTACGACCTTTACTCTTACCAATGTTACCATTGTAACAAATTAGCGTTGTAAGCTATGAATTGCAGAGCCGGGGTAACCGGCTCCGGAGTCTTGCCCATCTGTAAACGGATGGGCAAGAATTGCCAATTATCTTTCACAAGAGCACAAAGTTGAAAAGCTTTGTGCTTTTATATAAGGTATTTGAAAACTAATTTTTTAAGGAGAAA
>JAIRUC010000049.1 GCA_031254615.1 Treponema sp.
ATACCCGAAAACTCCGTTCCCATGTCTAATCCTTCTGCTTTTCCCATTTTCCCCTCCCAAGGTCATGGTTTATGAGTGGATTATAACATTGTTATTCAATTCTGTGGGTCAAGTTTAGAGGTAAAATAGGTACGCTAGATATCCTGGATTCCCGCCCCATTTTATACGCGCGTTTTAAAATCTTTGGGCATACATTTATCCTTTAGCCGAAGGTACAATGCGCCCCCGCGAGAGATAAAATTGTTAATTTTTTGCTGCTACACTGTACTGGACACTTACGCAGAGCCATGATAAATTATCAACATGAAAACTACAAAAATATTCATAATTTTATTGGCGGCTTTATTTGTGTCTGCCGGAGGCTGCACATCTACTGCTTCCGGCAACTCCGGTAGCAGCGAAAAGGATTCGTTTTTCATAGGAGATACCTTGACCAGCTCTAGCAGAGAACAAGACCTAGACAGAATTAACGGCTATGATTTCGAGCTCTGGAATCAAAGAAGACAGGGAACCGCAACTATGACACCTGCGGAGGTCGACGGAGCTTTTAAATGCAGTTGGAAAGGCATAGAGAACGTATTGTTCCGCGCCGGCAAAAAGTACAACAGGTCACAGACACATTCTCAGATTGGTGTTTTTTCCATTGAATATGACGCGCCGGTCTTTTCGGTAACAAGCGGCAGCATCGCTTATCTGTCTGTTTACGGTTGGGTAGATAACCCGTTAATCGAATATTACATTGTAGACAGTTGGGGTACAACGCGGCCGCCGGGATCGTGGACGGGAGCCGGCTCCAAAGGTAAAGTAACGATTGACGGCGGAACATACGACATCTACGAAACTACAAGAACAAATCAGCCTTCCATAAACGGTACACAAACTTTTAAACAATATTGGAGCGTCCGTACCTCAAAGCGCACAAGCGGAACAATATCTATTTCGGAACATTTTGATGCATGGGCGGAAAAGGGAATGACAGGAATAAGAGACGGTAAATTTTATGAAGTAGCGCTAAAAATTGAGGGTTACCAAAGCAACGGTTCTGCCGAAATTACCAAAAATATACTTTCAATAAACGGCGTTCCAATTGAGTAATACTCTTTATACAAATGTTTTATAAAAAAACAACTCTGTCTTTGGCAGAGTTGTTTTTTTGTCATTAAAGCGAAATGTCAGTAATTACTTTTCTACTTTGAGAGGGTACGTTGGACACTTCGGCAAGACCATGGTATATTATTAATATGAAAACTAAACAAATAATTTTATTTTTGGCGGCAATGCTGCTTTTTTGGGGTTGCGATTCTGACTCTGAAGAAGAAGTCATCAATGACGGTGAATGGTCTTACGATGATAGCGGCTGGGTTTTCGGGGGTTTCAGTGGTCCAACTGTCAGCGGAAACAAAATAGATAAATATAACGGATATGATTATGAACTCTGGAACCAGAATAATAAGGGTAACGTAAGCATGACGCTTGGAAACAGCGGTACATTTAAATGCAGTTGGAGCGGTATAGAAAATGTCTTATTCCGTAGTGGCAAAAAGTATGACAGGACACAGACACATTCTCAAATCGGCGTTTTTTCGGTTATATACGATGCCCCTATATATTCAGTAACGAGTGGCGATATTTCTTATCTGTCTGTTTACGGCTGGGTAGATAATCCGTTAATTGAATATTACATTGTAGACAGTTGGGGTAAAATACGACCGCCTGGCTCGTGGACAGGGGCTGTATCCAAAGGTCAAATAAAGATTGACGGCGGAACTTACGACATCTATGAAACTACAAGAACAAATCAGCCTTCCATAAACGGTACGCAAACTTTTAAACAATATTGGAGTGTCCGTACGGAGAAGCGCACAAGTGGAGCAATATCCATTTCTAAACATTTTAACGCATGGGCAGACAAGGGAATGACAGGAATAAAAGGCGGTAAAATGTATGAAGTAGCCTTAAAAATTGAGGGCTACCAAAGCAGCGGTTCCGCCGAAATTAAGAAAAACATACTTTTAGTAAACAGTAAACCAATCAAGTAGTTATACTCTTTAATTATTGCGTATTATCCTTGCCCAAAATGAGTGTGCAGCTTTTCCATAATTTCATTTAGATTTAATGGTTTCCCCGCATGGTCATTCATACCGGCCTCAAGGCATTTTTCAATGTCTTCCCGAAAAACATTTGCTGTCATAGCAATTATCGGAATAGTTTTGGCTTTTGGTAAGTCCAGAGCCCGGATGCGTCTTGTCGCTTCATAGCCGTCCATTTCGGGCATTTGTATATCCATGAATATTAAATCGTACCTATCAGGCGCTTCGCTGAATTTGCGCACTGCCTCTACCCCGTTTTCCGCACAGTCTATTTCCAGCTGCGTTGGCTCGAACAGCGCCAGCACTATCTCGCGGTTTATCTCAACATCTTCAACCAGCAATATTCTGCGCCCCGCAAAAAGCCCGGCAAGCTCAGCCGCTGTATCCGTATACTCCACCGGCGGGGAAGATAGCACTTCATCCTGCTGAGCGGCTTTTTTTGCCTGTATCGTAAATGTAAAAACGGAGCCCTTTTTAGGTTCAGACCGAAACCATATTCTGCCGCCCATCAATTCGATAATGCTTTTTGAAATCGCCAGCCCCAGCCCGGTGCCTCCAAACCGCCGCACCGTATTAGTTTCCGCCTGCTGAAATGAATCGAATAGATGTTCCCGCTGTTCGGCGCTGATACCGATTCCATTGTCTCTTATAGCAATCTCTATGACACACAGCCCGTCTTTTTCTCCTGAAAGACGCGCATCAAGAACGATAGTGCCGTGTTCCGGCGTGAATTTAACTGCGTTTCCAAGTAAATTGGTAATAACCTGCACAAGCCGCCGATCATCGGCAATAAGGATTTTTGGAATAGCGTTGTCAACGTATGCCGTGAATTTATGCTGCTTTTCCTCAATACGGAAATTGAGGACATTAATGACTGACTGAAGCATCTTTTCAAAATTAAACTCTTCGGGCGAAAGTTCATACTTGTTGGCTTCAATTTTGGACATATCCAGAATGTCGCTGATTACGCCTAACAGATGGTGTGATGCGTCCTCAATTTTTACAAAACAATAATCCTTGCGCTCAAGGTTGACGGCGGACTTTCCCAGCGTGGTCATGCCGATAATGGCGTTCATCGGCGTGCGAATTTCATGGCTCATATTGGCAAGAAATGCCGATTTTGCGCGGTTGGCGCTTAACGCCTGTTCTTCCATTGCTTTACGTTTGGTTATGTTATGCGATGAGGCCATTATTCCGGTTATTTTCCCGTTTTGTATCAGCGGAACTTTTGATGTTTCAAAAAGCTGTGTGGTCCCGTCTGCGGCGGGGATATATTCTTCAAAAACCAATATTCTGCCCTCGCTGGTAACAGCGCGATCCCGTTCACTGTACTGCTCTGATATTTCGGCGGATATTCCCAGACCGTCAACATCGCCTTTCCCGATAATGTCAGTTTCAAGGACATTAAAGTATTTTTCAAAAGTTCTGTTGCACCGCGTAAAGCGCGAATTCAAATCTTTGCAAAAAATGAGATCGGGAGTTGCGTCAAACGCAGCGGCAAGAAGCGTGCCTTGAACCATAAGCTCGTGTGTCCGTTTCTGTACCAGCGATTCTAATCGTGCTCCCGCAAGGCGCTTTCTTTGAAACAACACAAACAGTACAACGATCAAAACCAACAGAGTGAACGCACTGATGAGCCATAAAAACCTTTCCTGCGCCAGTTTTACGCGGTAATCATAAGTTTTACGCAGCCACTGTCCCGATATACCCTTTGCATCAACCACTTCAAGCGCCTTGTTGATAATGGAGCATAACAATTCTTCGTCACGGTGAAAACCAAATGTGGATTCAAAAGGATAATCAAAAACAACATTGGCTTTGTAACCGGCAAGTTCGCGGTAATTTGTCAGAATAAGAAGCTGGTGCTGGCTCGACATCACCATATCAATCTCGCCGCGCTTCAAAGCGTCCAAAGCGGAATCCGTGCCGCTGTATTCAACTGTATGCGGGTGGTTAGGGAACCAGCTTCTGAATAATTCGGTATGTGCGGTATCTCTGGGCAGGCCTACTTTTACATACAGTATTTCGTTGACATTGATATTCGGAAAATCCGACTTTGATATAAGCGCGGAATAATCGGTTAGTATTGCGGTGTCCGGCCAAAGGAAGCGCCCTTTCCGTTCTTCCGTGCGGATCAATTCGGAAATCATGGACGCTTTTCCGTCTTCAAACAATTTTAACAAATCAGCCCAGTCGGCGCGGGAGCCGTTGACTACTTTATATGACAGGCCTGTGAGCGTCTGTATTTCATTTAACACATCAAAGGCAATTCCCTGCCATTGCATTTCCTGCGTGTTGTAAAAACTGACAGGATAATTATCACATTCAGCCACAAACGGCACTACCGGATGATCGTGTATATACGCCCTTTCCTCTGCGGACAGACGGATGTACAACTTATGATTTTGATAGTTCTGATACCCGGTGTTATATAAACCGGTCAAATAGCGCCGGCTGCCGTTTTGCAGAGCCTTTTCCACAATTGAGATAACAGGCTGCAGCGCAGGGTTTCTTGTTGTCATGGAAACAGGACTGTAAATTACGGGGAAAAAATCTTCGGCTATTACATCGCCGTAAATGTCAAAAGCGGCTTCATGCGGACCTTCGCTGTAAAAAACATCAGCTTTCCCGCTGTTTAGTGCTTGATAAGCCTCGTCAAAACTGCGCACATAGATAATTTCATATGCGTATTGCAAACGCGATGTAACATCGTCAATTGTGGTAGTCCCGCTTAAAAAGCAGCAATGCAGCGGGCGCAGACGGGCAATTTCAAAAGGAGGGTTATTGTCCGCAAGACGGAAAGCCTTTATCGAACGTTCGGCAATGGCAGTGGTCATAAAATAGGTCTTGCGGCGTTCATCGGTAGCTGTCATTTCTCCGGTAAAATCAATTTCGCCTGCGGTTACCCCCGCCAGCAAATCGCCCCAGTCATAAATAGCGGGCTTGAAAGGAATCCCAAACAACTGTGAAAGCCATTCGCACAAAAGAACGGAATAGCCGCCTATTTCGCCGTCTTCCCTGACAAAGGTTTCGGTGGATGTTCCCATCCCATAGATAAAGTGGGCGGTTTGTTTCTGAAGTGCCTCGACAGCCTTTATTTCATCTTCAGTTACGCCGGGAATGTCACGGTACGAAGTAAACGCGAGAGTTTGATTTTGGTTTCCGGTAGATTTTCCGCAGGCGGAAAACAAAGCGAATAGAAAAACAACGGCAAAGATTTTGTATACCTTCCCTTTTAACAGCCGCTTCATTGGCATCTGTTCTCCCTTTAAGGCTTTTCAAAAACTTCAGTTTTTGAAAAGCTTCCTTAAACCTTTTGAGAAACCGGCTTAAAAGCCGGTTTCTCAGAGCCATTTCCAAAACTAACCGAGTTTTGGAAATGGCTTCAAATAGCTTTTCAGCTTTTCTACAACTTCCTCAAAATCAATCGGTTTGCCTATGTGGCTGTTCATGCCGGCATCAATGCACTTTTCTATATCTTCGCGGAATACGTTAGCTGTCATCGCTATTATCGGAACGCCCTCTGGGCGTTCCGATAATAGCGTAGGAGTTTCCTTCGGAAACTCCATCGCGGCTTTCTCTTTTAATTCTGCTTCAACCGCTCTGATAAGACGGGTCGCCTCATAGCCGTCCATTTCGGGCATCTGTATATCCATAAAAATCAAGTCGTATTTGTCCGGGGCTTCGCTGAACATACGCACGGCTTGTGTTCCGTTTTCAGCACAATCTATCCCCAACTGTGTCAGTTCAAGCATGGCCATTACTATCTCGCGGTTAATTTCCATATCTTCTACCAGCAGAATGCGGTGTCCTGCAAAAATATCAATAATATTTACAGGGCTTTCTTTTTCCGACCCTTCATCCGCACCAATACAATCATTGATAATTTCTGCAATGGCAGACGGGAACAGGGGTTTGGACAGGAATCTGTCAACACCCGCTTTTTTCGCTTCTTCCGCGATGGCATTCCACTCGGCGGCGGAAATCATTATGACTACGGA